>NZ_JBMDIJ010000150.1:0-6882 GCF_057808595.1 Pseudomonas sp. FG98
TGCCGCTATCGCTGGCAAGCCAGCTCCCACAGGGACCCAGCCAAGCCCATGACCTATGTGTTCAGCGCTGCGTGCGCGGCAGCCCCAGGCCGAACTGGGCGATCAGCTCGCGCTGGATCTCGTTGGTACCGCCGCCGAAGGTCACCGTGACCGAGGCGCGCAGTTCGTATTCCAGCTCGCCATGCAGCGCGGTGGCCGCCGAACCGGCACGCAGCGAGCCGTTGGCGCCGATCACCGCGGCCAGGCGGCGGAGGATCTCGATCGCCGATTCCGAGCCGTAGACCTTGGTGGTCGAGCTCAGGGCCACGTCCATCTGCTCCTGCTCCAGGTTGGCGGCGATGCGCAGGTTGATCAGGCGCATGGCCTCCAGTCGCGCATAGCACTCGGCCAGGGAGCTGCGTACCCAGGCCTTGTCCATCGCCCGACGGCCCTGTTCGTCACGGCTCTTGGCCCACAGGTAAATCCGGCGGAACAATCCCACCACCTTGTCCGACCAGGAGCCCAGCCCCAGGCGCTCGTGGTTGAGCTGCGCGGTGATCAGCTTCCAGCCGCCGTGCAGCTCGCCCACCAGCATGTCCCTGGGCACCCGCACGTTGTCGTAGTAGGTAGCTGCCGTCGGGTTGCTGGTGGTGGGGATCACCGTGCTGGAGAAGCCCGGCAGTGAGGTGTCGAGAATCAGGATCGACACCCCCTTGTGCCGCGCGAGTTGCGGGTCGGTGCGCGCCGCCAGCCAGATGAAGTCGGCAGACTCGGCGCCCGAGGTCCACAGCTTGTTGCCATTGACCACGAAGTGCTCGCCGTCCAGCCTCGCGCTGGTCTTCAGCACCGCCAGGTCGCTGCCGGCATCCGGCTCGGAATAGCCGATGGCGAACATGATCTCGCCGGCGGCGATGCCCGGCAGGAAACGCGCTTTCTGCGCCGCGCTGCCATGCTCCATCAGCGCCGGGCCGACCGTGCTGATGGTGACGAAGGGCAACGGCGCTCCGGCGATATTGGCCTCCTCGAAGAAAATCAATTGCTCGGTGGCGGCATAGCCCTGGCCGCCGTGGGCCTTGGGCCAGCCCACCGCCAGCCAGCCGTCGCGGCCCATCTGGCGGATGGTCTGGCGAAACAGCTCGCCGCCCTCCTTGCCGCGCAACTGCTCGCGCAGCTCCGGGGTCATCAGGGCCTGGAAGTAGTCGCGCACCTGGCGGCGCAGGGTGTGTTGTTCGGGCGTGAGGTCGACGAACATGACTCGCTCCTTAGGCCGCGCCGAGAATCAGGCCGCTGGTCGGCACGCCGGTACCGGCGGTGACCAGCACGTTATGGACGTCCGCCACCTGGTTGACCGCCGTGCCGCGCACCTGCCGCACCGCCTCGGCGATGCCGTTCATGCCGTGGATATAGGCCTCGCCCAGCTGCCCGCCATGGGTGTTGATCGGCAGCTTGCCGCCGCGGGCATGTTCGCCGGCACGAATGAAGTCCTTGGCCTCGCCACGGGGCACCAGGCCGAACTCCTCCAGTTGCGGCAGCACGAAGGGGGTGAAGTGGTCGTAGATCACGGCGGTCTGCAAGTCCTCCGGACCGAGGCCCGATTGGCGATACAGCTCCCTGGCGACCACGCCCATCTCCGGCAGACCGGTGATGTCGTCGCGGTAGAACGAGGTCATTACCTGCTGGCCCTGGCTGATGCCCTGGGCGCCGGCCTTGATGGTCACCGGCTTGTGCTTCAGATCACGGGCACGCTCGGCCGAGGTGATGACCATGGCCACTGCGCCATCGGACTCCTGGCAGCAGTCGAGCAGGTGCAGCGGCTCGCAGATCCAGCGCGAGGCCTGGTGTTCTTCCAGGGTGATCGGCTTGCCGTGGAAGAACGCCTTGGGGTTGCTCGCGGCAAAATCCCGCACCGCCACCGCGACCCGGCCGAAGTCCTCCGAGGTGGCGCCGTAGCGATGCATGTAGCGCTGGGCGAACATACCGACCCAGGCCGCCGGGGTGTGGAAACCGTGGGGCATGTACCAGCCGTAGTTGACGTTCTCGAAGATCGGCGTCGAAGCGAAGCCGTAGGTGCCGGTGCCGAAGCGGTACCAGGAGCGCTCGTTCATCGCCCGGTAGACCACCACCACCTTGGCCACCCCGCTGGCCACGGCCATCGCCGCATGCATCACCGGCGCGCAGGCGGCGCCGCCGCCGTGGGGCACCTGGGAGAAGAACTTGACCTCCTTGCAGCCCAGCAGGCGGGCGATCTCGTATTCGGGGACCTTGTCCACCGAATAGGAACTGAAGCCCTCGACCTCGGACGGGTCGATACCTGCGTCACGCAGGGCTTCGAGGGTGGCTTCCATGGCCAGGCGCAGCTCGGTGCGCCCGGAGTTCTTGGAAAATTCGGTGGCGCCCAGGCCGACGATGGCGGCGCGCCCGGAAATCGACGATTGACTCATCAGGTCTTTCCTCAGATCAAACAACACATGATTGGCTGCCTGCACGCGAACCCTGTGGGAGCGGCTGTTAGCCGCGATTACGGTGGTGGGACCACTGCTGCAATCGCGGCTAACAGCCGCTCCCACAGGGTTCGCGTCGCATTCACGCTCAGGGCAGGATCAGGGCAACCGTGCCGGTAACGTGGTTGCCCATGGCGTTCTTGCCGACAAGGGTCACCTCGACCCGCCGGCTCACCGCATCCAGAGCACTGACACTGCCACTGAAGGTCATGCAGTCACCCGGGTAGTTGGGCACGCCGAGCTTGATTTTCAGCGACTCGAACTGCGCCGCCGGTCCTGCCCATTCCTCGACGAAGCGCTGCACCAGGCCGTTGGTGGTGAGGATGTTCATGAACACATGGGGCGAGCCCAGTTCACGAGCGGCATCCAGGTCGTGATGGCCGGGAAAGTAGTCACGGGTGGCGATGGCACCGCCGGCGATCAACGCCACGCTGATGGGCAGCGCCAGTTCCGGCAGGACCTCGCCGGGGCGCACATCGTCAAAGCGCTTGGTGTTCTTCAAGGTCATATTTCCATCCCAGCTTGTGGTTATCGCCCAGCCAGTCGCCGAGGCGTTCCAGACACGCCGCCGAGCCGCCAAGGGCAAGGCCGAGGGCGCGGCTCCAGTAGAGAAAACGGTGAATCGGATAGGTCAGGTCGACGCCGATACCGCCATGCACGTGCTGGGCGATATGGCCGATCCGGTGTCCGGCCTCGCAGGCCAGCCAGGCGGTGGCCTGGGCCTCGGACGGCGCCGGGAGACCGGCGTCGAGGCGGTAGCACAGTTGCCACAAGGCGCTGCGCAAGGCCTCCAGGGCGATATGGGCATCGGCCATGCTCATCTGCACCGCCTGGAAGCTGCCGATGCGCCGCTGGAATTGCTCGCGCTCGCTGATATAGGCGACGGTGCGACGGATCTGCTCGTCGCTGACGCCCAGTTGTAGCGCGGCCAGGGCGCAGGTGGCCCGGGGCTCCAGCCAGTCGAGGGCGCTGACCGGCAGCAGATGGCCAAGACGCAAGCCCTCCACCTGCACATCGGCGACGGCTTCGCCGTGGGTCATTACCGCCGGGGTCAGGCGCAGCGCAGGGTTGTCCAGCTCCAGCAAGCACAGACGTGGCTGTCCATGCAGCAGCACCGGCACCAGCGCCGCAGCGGACTGCGCGCCCAGCGGCAAGGCGGCGATACGGCCGTTGAGCAGCCAGTCGGCGCCGTTCGGCGTGGCTTCCAGCTCGATGCCACAGGCCGCGTGCATTCCTTCCAGCGACAGGCTGAGCAGGACTTCGCCGCTGGCCGCGCGCTCGATCCAAGCGGCGTATTCGTCCGGGGCGAAGCGGTCCAGCGCCGCGGCCACCAGTTGATGCCGCCACAACGGCACCTGGCCAAGGCTGCGGCCCTGGGCCTGCAACACCAGCATCAGTTCGGTCATACCCAGGCCGCTGCCGCCCCTGGACTCGGGAATCGCCAAGGCGTGCAGGCCGGTTTCGCAACACAGTTGCCACAGGCTGCTCATAAGCGGCGCACCGCTCAGGTCCCAGTGGCGCAGGGCATCGTCATCGCACTGCTCGGTGAACAGGCTGCCGGCCATCTCCTCGATGGCGCGCTGGTCTTCGCTCAATTGGAAATCCATGGGCGGCTACTCCGTCTCGGCCACGGGGCGGAACAGCGGCAGGGTCTGCTGCTCGTCGAAGACCTGGAACTCCACCTGCAGGCGCTGGCCGATGCGCAACTGCTCGCGCTCGACCCCGACCAGTCCGGCGATCAGGCGCACGCCCTCCTCCAGTTCGACCAGGCCAATGGGGTTGGGATGATCGAACGGCGGTACCTCCGGGTAATGCATGACCACGAAGGAATACAGGCTGGCACGGCCGCTGGCCTGCACCGCGTCCCAGTCGAAGGAGTGGCACTCGATGCAGACCGGCGCCGGTGGATGGCGCAGGGTCGAACAGGCAGTGCAACGCTGGATCAGCAGCTTGTGCTCGGCACAGCCTTCCCAGAAGAAGCGGGTGTCGTCGCTGATGCCCGGCAATGGACGCTTGGGTTTGTCCAGCGCCTGGGCCGGCTTGGCCACCGGCTGCGGATTGGCCGGGCGGAACTTGAACACGCGGAACAGCAGCTCACCGACCGGCTCGTCGCCTTCGGGCTTCTCGACAAAATGGCTCATCACCAGGGTGACGAAGAAGCCGGTGCCCAGGGCCGTGGTCTTCTCGTCGCCCACGGCGTCCAGGCGGGTGGTGTAGTACAGGCGCTCACCGAGATGCACCGGGCGCTTGAAGGTCAGTTCCGAGTTGACTGCTACCACTGAGGCGTAGCCGTACTCCTCGATCAGCTTGAGCACTTCATAGGGGTTCTCGTCGGTGGAACCCGGCGGGTAGTTGTTGGCTTGCAGGCCCTCCATGGTCCACACCTGGAGCATCGCCGGCGGCGCGACGATGCCGTCGTGGGGCCCTTGCAGGGCGGCAGCGGCATCGGTGTAGAGCGGGTTTTCCAGGCCCATGATCTCGCACCACTGGCGGATCATCGGCGCGTTGACTTCGTCCCAGGCATAGACCCGGCCGTATTCGCGCCCGACCAGGGCACGCACGTTGGACAGCAATTGTGGATCAGCCACAGTCGTCTCCTGCTAAGTAAGGGCGGCTAGCCGCCGTGGGTCGATCAGGCCTGTGCCGCCGCGAGGAAGCTCGGCCGTTCGCCGCCGCCGTGCAGCAGCAGGTTGCAGCCACTGGCGTAGCTGGCCAGCGGCGAGGCGATAAACAGGCAGGCGTTGGCGATATCGGCCGCCGCGGCCATGCGTCCGGCGGGAATGCCGGCACCGACGGCGGCGATACCGGCGTCGCTGCCGTAATGCAGATGGGCCTGCTCGGTCAGGACCAGGCCGGGGCTGACGGTCACCACCCGCACCTTGGGCCCCCACTCCACCGCCAGCGAAGTGGCCAGCGCCACCACCCCGGCCTTGGCCGCACCATAGGCGGCGGTGCCCGGTGACGGACGCTGGGCGGCAACGCTGCCGATGAACACGATGCAGCCGCCCTCTTCCTGCCCCTGCATCAGGCGGTTGGCGTGCTGGGCGACGTTGAGCGGCGCGATCAGGTTGAGGCGGATGATGCTCTCGTGAAAACGCGGCGAGGCCGTGGCGGCCTCGGCAGCCGGGGCGCCGCCAGCGTTGTTGACCAGCACATCGAGGCGACCGAAATCGCGCTGGATGGCATCGAACAGGCCTTGCAGCGAATCGCCGTCGCGCACATCGACGGCGAAGAACGCCGCCTGGCGGCCGCCGCTGCCTGGCAACTGGTCTGGCGCGTTGCGGGCACAGACGATCACCTCGGCGCCGGCCTCCAGATAGGCCTGGGCAATCCCGGCACCGATCCCCTTGGTACCGCCGGTGACCAGGACCACCTTGCCCGTGTAATCAAGACCCATGTCGTGCTCCTCGTACTGGCTGACGAGGCTCACTCTAGGGGCAAGGGGGCGCACAAACTTCGTCTGAACGGACGATGAACCGGCACCTTGGCGGGTCGACACTGCGAGGCACTTTCACGCGCGAGAAGGCTTATGTCCGCTACCGAAGTTTCCCCCCTGCTGCTGGAGTTTCCGGCGCCCGGCGTAGCCCTGCTGCGCCTGAACCGACCGCAGGCGAGCAATGCCCTGAGCCTGGAATTGCAGGCCCTGCTGTCGCGGCATTTCAGCGAGCTGGGCGCCGACCCCGAAGTGCGCTGCATCGTCCTGACCGGTGGCGCCAAGGTGTTCGCCGCCGGTGGCGATATCACCAGCATGGCCGGGGTCGGCCCGATCGAGATCGTGCAGCGCCACACCGAGCGGGTCTGGGCACCGATCCAGCACTGTCCCAAGCCGGTGATCGCGGCGGTCTGCGGCTATGCCTACGGCGGTGGCTGCGAGCTGGCGATGCATGCCGACCTGATCGTCGCCGGGCGCTCGGCGCGCTTCTGCCAGCCGGAAATCCGCATCGGCATCATGCCGGGGATTGGCGGAACACAGCGGTTGGTGCGGGCGGTGGGCAAGGTCAAGGCCATGCGCATGGCCCTGACCGGGCAGCCGATCAGCGCGGAGGAAGCCTGGGTGGCGGGGTTGGTCAGTGACCTGGTGGATGACGACCGGGTGCAGGAGCACGCCCTGGAACTGGCCCGGACGATCGCCGCCATGCCGGCGCTGGCGGCGGAGCAGATCAAGGAAGTGATCCTCGCGGGGATGGATGCGTCGCTGGAATCGGCGCTAGCCCTGGAGCGCAAGGCCAATGCGCTGCTGTTTGCGTCCAGGGACCAGAAGGAAGGGATGCAGGCGTTTATCGAAAAGCGGATGGCGCGGTTCGAGGGATGTTGATAGTCAGGTTCGCAAGAACTGCCCGATCAGCCAGATCGATGTCGAAGCTGATGGCCTCATCGCCGGCAACGCCGGCTCCCACAGGGT
>NZ_JBMDIJ010000151.1:0-6462 GCF_057808595.1 Pseudomonas sp. FG98
GGTTTCGGCGGCGCACGCGGTACCTGTGGGAGCCGGCGTTGCCGGCGATAGGGCCCTCAAGGCTTGCACTATCAAAATGCCAGGCCTATAGTCCCGATCCTCTGTACCTCACCCGAAGACTCGCTCATGCCAGCTTCCCCTGTAACCCCAGACTTCGCTACCGCGCCCGCCGCGGTGGTTGTCGTGCGCGGGATTCAGCGGGCCGGCACCAGCCAGTACCCACCTGTCGGAACCGTTGTGGCCGTGGTGGTAGTGGGCTGACGCCCCTGCACCCCCAACGCTTCTGAATCCGGCCGGCTGCACCCTCGCAGTCCGTCCGTTCGGCTTACTTGCCCGAATACAGGTGGCAATCCATGTCTTTCCTGCACAAAACCTCCGTGGCCTCGGCGGCCACTACCAGCCTGTTCGTCCTGCTCTGGAGCAGCGGGGCGATCGTCTCGAAACTGGGGCTGGCCCAGGCGACACCCTTCGCCTTCCTGCTGATCCGCTTTCTCCTGGCCCTGGTCGCCCTGGTGCTGCTCGGCCCGCTGTTGAAATTGCGCTGGCCTCGCGAGCGCGGCGCCGTCATCCAGGCGCTGCTCACCGGCGGCATCCTGCTCGGTGCCTACCAGATCTTCTACCTGCTGGCCCTGGACCTGAAGGTCACCCCCGGGGTGATGGCCACGGTCATGGGGGTGCAACCCATCCTCACGGTGATGCTGATCGAGCGTCGACGTTCCCTGGCCCGGCTGTTCGGCCTGTGCCTGGGCCTGGCCGGGCTGGTCCTGGTGGTCTGGCAGGGCATCGGCCTGGGCGGCATGTCCTGGTCCGGCATGCTCTTCGCCCTGCTGGCGCTGGCGAGCATGACCGGCGGTTCGATCCTGCAGAAGCGCATCACCCGCGAGCCGCTGGGGACCTTGCCGTTGCAGTACCTTGCCGGCTTGCTGATGTGCGCGCTGTTCGCCCCGTTCCAGCCGCTGGACCTGCACCTGAATGCGCAGTTCCTGCTGTCGGTGGCGTGGATGGGCCTGGTGGTCTCGGTACTGGCGACCCTGTTGCTGTACCGCCTGATCGCCCGCGGCAACCTGGTCAATGTCACCAGCCTGTTCTACCTGGTGCCGGCGGTGACCGCGGTGATGGACTACCTGATCTTCGGCAACCGCCTGGCGGCCCTGAGCCTGCTGGGCATGGCGCTGATCGTTATCGGCCTGCTGTTTGTGTTCCGCCAGCCCGCGCGGGCTTGAGCACCAGCCACAGGGCCAGGCCGATCAGCAGTCCACCGTAGAGGTGTGCGGTGGACAGCGGCTCGTCCAGCAGCCAGGCGCCCCAGAGCACGCCGAAGGCCGGGATCAGGAAGGTCACGGTGGAGGATTTCACCGGGCCGATTTCGCTGATCAGGCGGAAGTACAGGATGTAGGCGAAGGCGGTGCACAGCAGGCCCAGGCCGAGCAGCGACAGCCATACCGGCCAGCCACCCCAGCTGGCCGGTGGCTGGGTGATCAGGCTCCAGGCGAACAACGGCGTCAGCAGGAGGCTGGCGCCCATCATGCTGCCCAGCGCGGACAGGCGGCTGTCGAGGCCGCCGCGCTGGTCCAGCCAGCGCCGGGCAAGAAAGCCGGAAAAGCCGTAGCAGGTGGTGGCGCCGAGGCAGGCGAGGGCGCCCTGTAACAGTTGCAGGTCGAAGGCCACCGGGCCGGCGCCGCTGAGAATGCCCACCCCCAGCAGGCCGAGGAAGATCCCGGCCAGCTTGGGCAGGGTCATGGCCTCATGGAAGAACAGCGCGCCGATCAGCACGCCCATCAGCGGCGTGGTGGCGTTGAAGATGGCCGAGTAACCGGCCGGCAGCACCTGGGCGGCTACCGAATAGAGCGTCGCCGGAATCCCCGAGTTGATCATCCCCAACACCAGGGCAACCTTGAACTTGCCCTGGAAATCCCAGCGCACCCGCATCAGGGCGAGGATCACCAGCAACCCGGCGCAGGCGATGCTGACCCGGAAAAACGCCGTGGGCACCGTACCCAGCACCGGGGCGATGATGCGCATGAACAGAAAGCTGGCGCCCCAGACGGCGGCGAGGATCAGCAGACGGGACAGGGCGATGGGACTCACGGGATTCTCCGGGCAGGAACGGGGAGGCGAGTGTACGGCATAACCGGCGGCGATCTCGTCCGCTTTCTTGCGGGCTGAATCCGTTCATTGCGGTTTATCCGCAGCGTGTCGCAAAAGCAGTACTGGCAAGGTGCTGCCGATTTGGCTGATCCGCCTCTGTGCAGCGGGCATTAGCCGCGGTTACTCTCAGGCTTTCGTCCCTTCCGCCTGAGGTCCTGATATGCCCCAGCAATGGCCGGCCGCCGATATCGCCCGGATGATCCTCGATGGTTTCGACAACTACCGCGAGCACTTTCGGCAGATCACCGATGGCGCCCGCGAACGCTTCGAGAAGGCCCTCTGGCAACAGATCCAGAGCGCTGCGGCAGCGCGGATCAACCTCTACGAGGAGAAGGTCGCGGAAGTTACCGCGCGCTTGCGCGAAGGCTTCGAGGACGAGGTGTTGCTGGACGTCTCGCTGTGGCCGCTGGTGAAAAGCGCGTACATCAACCTGATCGACCCGCGCCTGGACGATGAGTTGTCGGAGACCTGGTACAACTCGATCTTCTGCAGCCTGTTCAGCCACGACCTGATCAGCGATGGCTGCATGTTCATCCACACCACCCGGCCCTCGCTGCGGGCCCACGAGCGCGCGGCGCAGACCCGCACCTATCGCCCCGACGGGCAACTCAACGGCTTGCTCGCCGGGATCTTCGAGGACTACCGCTTCGATGTGCCCTACGCCGACCTGCCCGGTGACCTGGCGCGGCTGGAGGCGCAACTGCGCGAGAACCTGCCGGACTGGGTGTGCAAGGACCCGCAATTGCAGGTCGAGCTGTTTTCCCCTGTGCTCTACCGCAACAAGGGCGCCTATCTGGTCGGGCGCATCTTCACCCAGGACGAGCAGTGGCCGCTGGTGATCCCGCTGTTGCACCGCGAGGGCCAGGGCATCGACATCGATGCGCTGATCACCGACGAAGCCGATGTCTCGATCATCTTCTCCTTCACCCGTTCCTACTTCATGGTTGATGTGCCGGTGCCGGCGGAGTTCGTCGGCTTTCTCAAGCGCATCCTGCCGGGCAAGCACGTCGCCGAGCTGTACACCTCGATCGGTTTCTACAAGCACGGCAAGTCCGAGTTCTACCGCGCGTTGATCAACCACCTGGCCGCTACCGACGACCGCTTCATCATGGCTCCCGGGGTGCGCGGCATGGTCATGAGCGTGTTCACCCTGCCGGGCTTCAACACCGTGTTCAAGATCATCAAGGACCGCTTCTCGCCGTCGAAGAACGTCGACCGCGCCACGGTGATCGAGAAGTACCGCCTGGTAAAAAGCGTCGACCGCGTCGGGCGCATGGCCGATACCCAGGAGTTTTCCGATTTCCGCTTCCCGGTGAGCAAGTTCGAGCCTGAGTGCCTGGCCGAGTTGCTGGAAGTGGCACCGTCCACGGTGACGGTCGAGGGCGATACGGTGCTGGTGCGCCACTGCTGGACCGAGCGGCGCATGACCCCGCTCAACCTGTACCTGGAGAACGCCAACGACGCCCAGGTCCGCGAGGCGCTGGACGACTACGGCCTGGCGATCAAGCAACTGGCGGCGGCGAATATCTTCCCCGGCGACATGCTGCTGAAGAACTTCGGCGTCACCCGCCATGGCCGGGTGGTGTTCTACGACTACGACGAAATCACCTTCCTTACCGAGGCCAACTTCCGCCATATCCCGCCGCCGCGTTTTCCCGAGGACGAGATGTCCAGCGAACCGTGGTATTCCATCGGCCCTCACGATGTGTTCCCCGAGGAGTTCCCGCCGTTCCTGTTCGCCGATATCGGCCAGCGCCGGCTGTTCAGCCAGCTGCACGGCGAGCTCTACGACGCCGACTACTGGAAGGGGCTGCAGGAGGCGATCCGCGCCGGCAAGGTGATCGATGTGTTCCCGTACCGGCGCAAGGGCCGTGATGAGGTGATCGTTTAACTCTTCAGGCACTTCAGCTCGCTGAAGTCCTGGCGCACCTTGCCCAGGCGCTGGTCCAGATGCTGGCGCTGTTCGGCGCTGCTCTGGGCCATCAGGTCGACCAGCAGGCTGCGCAACTGTTGCTCGGTATTGGCGAAGGCGACGCGGTATTCCGGTGTCCAGAACCGTTCGCGGTCCTTGAGCAGCAGGCCCAGGCGCTGCTCGAAGTCGTCAGCGCCGCGCTGTTCCATCAGGCTGCTGAACTGGGCCTGCCAGTGGGCGCGGTTGGCGATCCACTGGCGGTTCTGCTCACCCAGTTGCGCCGACCATGAAGCTACCCGCTCGCGCTGTTGCGGGCTGAGGCCACCGAACCAGGGCGACAGACGTTTTTCCATGCGTTCGCCGCGTTGTTCGATCTGCTGGGCCAACGGGGTCTTCACGTATTTGGCCTGGCGCTCTTCGATGTCCTTGGCGAAGTTCTGGCGCATTTCGCGCACTTGCTCGTCGTTCATGCCACGCAGCAGTTGCGCCGCCGACGGGGTGATCTGTTCGGCGACCCGGCCCACCGCCTGTCGCGCCTCCAGGGTCCGGGCCTGCAACTGCTGGTCGCTGACCTGGTTGCTGGCGACCATCTGGCGGATGCTGTCGAGCCAGCCCAGGTAGCCGGGCAACTGGGTCTTGCAGTGCCAGGACAGCTCCTGCTTGAGGCGCTGGTCGAGCCAGTTCTTCTGTTGCCGGTTCATGTCCAGGTAGTCGCCGAGCGACCAGGGCACCAGCACGTCGAGGTTGCGGTAGGCCAGGTCCAGGCGCGTGCAGGACAGCAGCAGGAGGATGGCGAGAATCAGCAGGATCGGGCGCAGACGAACGGACATGATGGGCGTCCTTGCATTGGCTTGCTTAGTGGTTATAGAGCAGGTTAGGCCGATGCGGTTCAAATCGATCGCGACAACGCCGATTCGCGGGCAAAACTGCCGAAGCGCAGGGCGAGCGCCGCGGTTCGCGTGTAGAATGCGCGCCTCGCAGCGAGGATTTCGAAGATGGCTTCAGTTGGGCGTTACAACACTTTGCAGGTGGTCAAGCACACGGACTTCGGTCTGTACCTGGATGGCGGCGCGGAGGGCGAGATCCTCCTGCCCAAGCGCTACATCCCCAAGGATACGCCGAGCGAGATCGAGGACTGGCTGAACGTCTTCGTCTACCTCGACAGCGAGGACAAGCTGATCGCCACCACCGAGAAGGCCAAGGTCCAGGTCGGCCAGTTCGCCAGCCTCAAGGTGGTCGAGATCAACAGTATCGGCATCTTCCTCGACTGGGGCCTGCCTAAGGACCTGTTGATGCCGTACTCCGAGGAAAAGCGCCAGATGCGCGCCGGCGAGTACTGCGTGGTGCATGTCTACCTCGACCGCCGCACCCGTCGCGTCACCGCGACCGCCAAGCTCGACCGCTACCTGGACAAGACCCCGGTCAACTACCGGGTCGGCCAGCAGGTCGACCTGCTGGTGGTGGAAGAGAGCCCTATGGGCTTCAAGGCGATCATCAACAACCAGCACTGGGGCCTGATCCACAAGAACGAGGTGTTCAAGTTCCTTCGTTCGGGCAAGCAGGAGAAGGGCTACATCAAGGAAATCCGCGACGACGGCAAGATCGCCCTGAGCCTGCAACCGATCGGTGCCGGCGCCGCCGACAGCCTGCATGAGCAGATTCTTGCCAAGCTCAAGGCCGCCGACGGCGTGCTGCCAGTCAGCGACAAGAGCGACCCGCAGGTGATCAGCGACCTGTTCGGGGTCAGCAAGGGCAACTTCAAGAAGGCCATCGGCGCCTTGTACAAGAGCGGCCAGATCGTCATCCACGACAACCGCATCGAACTGGCCTGACGTCTCAGCGCTGGCGGAAACCGGAGAAATCCAGGTTTTCGCCACCCGGGCGCAGGTCACGCAGCAGCGAGTCGCGGTCGGCGGACAGGGCGATGCTGATGGTCGAACGGCGCTTGCCAGGTTTGCGTACTTCCATCTGCTCCATGTGCGAGCGCAGGTAGCGCCGCGGCACCTTCAGGTGCTGCAACTGATCGCCTTCCGGGGTGTGCAGCAGCAGGTTCACCCATCCGGTATTGGTGCGCAGCCAGGCCACCGGCACATCGAACCACCACAGGCTGCGCTTGCTGTCGAGTACGGCGAACAGAGTGTTGTCGCTGTTCAGCGCGGGAATCCCCAGCACCTCGTTGCGACGGGCGATGGCGGTGGTCTTGTCGAGCTTCATGGGGTGTCCTGCGGGTGATGCCTGGAAAAGGCCGGCTATTTTGCGGGCAATGGGCTGAAACATAAAGTGGCAGGTGCCTGTCGACAGATTTTCAGCGCTCTTGAGATCGAGCGCCGCCCGCGCGGCGCATCGCGGCATAGGTATCTACACATCTCGATCAAGCACAACACAAAACCCTGTGGGAGCGG
>NZ_JBMDIJ010000152.1:0-6451 GCF_057808595.1 Pseudomonas sp. FG98
ACTCCCACAAGGATCCTGGTCGGCCGCTGGATCCGGGCCAGGCAAAGGACCTGTGAGAGCCGGCTTGCCGGCGATGAGGCCATAAGCGCCAGGAAATCTGTCAGCCGTTGCTGGTGGTCAAGGCCACCACCACCTGCTCCACCCCGGCCTTCAATCCGGCCAGGCTATCGGCGCTGTCGGTATCCACCACCACCAGCCTGGCGCCGGAGGCGGCGATGACATCGGCCACGGCTTGCACCGGCTGCTTGTGATGCAGCACCAGCGCGACATCCTGGTCTTTCAACTCATCACCCAGATGCTTGAGCTGCTCCGGGGTCCACTGGTCATCGGCCACCTGCGGGTGATCCACCAGGTCCAGGTTCAGTCCGCCGATCAGGTAGCCCAGGCGATCCGACAAATTGACCACGCTGAGGTTGTCCGCTTCGGCCAGCTTCGCTTCGCTGCTGGCGCTGAGGTCGAGCAGCTGGCGCTTGAGACCGGCGAGGTTGGCCTGGATCTTCGCCTGGTCCGCTGGCGAGAGGCGTCCGAGGTCATTGGCCAGGACGTCGGCCATGCGCCCCATGTTGGTCGGGTTCAGCCAGGGGTAGGCGGCGAACACATGCTCGCCCTGCGCGGCGATGCCCGGCAGGGCGCCGTCCACCGGGCGCGCAGCATCGATCTCGACGATGCGGATATTGCTGCGCCGGGCCACCGGGTACAGCGGGTCGTCGCTCCAGATCGAACGCAAGCCGATCACCGCGTCGGCCTTGCCCGCCGCCTTTTGCAGGCTGGCGGCGCCACGGCCGCTGAAGTAGGAGGGCTGGCGGCTGGCCGGGATGTTTTCCGGGGCGGCCCGTTGCAGTTTCACCGAAGTGCCGTCCAGCAGCAGGCTGCCCAGGCCATAGGTGACCGGCAGCGAAGCCAGCACGGTGACGCCGGCCGCTTGCTGCGCGGCCGGTTTGGCGGTGGCCTGGGCGTGGCTGGCGAGGGGCAGGCCGGCCAGCAGCAGGGCCAGGCTGAGGTGCTTGAGGGTTGCGTTCATGCCGGGTTTCCTTGCAGGCGTGGAACCAGGCCGCGGGCCAGCGCGGCGAGGGCGAAGAAGCTGCCGGCGACCAGGATGATCGCAGCGCCCGAAGGCACCGGCAGGTCGAAGACGATGGGCAGCAGGATGCCGATCAGGGTGCTGAGGGTGGCGATCAGCACCGAGGTGAAGAAGAAGCCCTTGAGCGACTGGCTGACCATGCGCGCCGCCGCCGCCGGGATCACCAGCAGGGCACCGACCAGGATCGCGCCGATGACCTTCACCGCCGCCACCGTGACCAGGGTCACTAGGACCACGAACAGGTAGTCGAGGGTCTTCACCGCCACGCCGCGCACTGCCGCCAGTTGCGGGTTGAAACTGGCCAGGATGATGCGGTTGTACAGCGGCAGGGCCAGGCCGAGGACCATGGCGCCGACGATGCCGAGCACCACCAGGTCATGGCCGCTGACGGTCAGCACCGAGCCGAACAGTACGTTTTCGAGGATGTGCACGTTGATCTTGCCGGCGAGCATCAGCAGCAGGCTGGCGCCCAGGGCCAGGGACACCGAGAGGAACACGCCGATCAGGGTGTCCGGCGACAGCCCGGTACGGTTGCGCAGGAAGTTGAGCAGGATGCCGAACAGCAGGCAGTAGCCGAACAGGCTGCCGTAGGGCCCCGTATAGGGCTCGCCGAGGAGGATGCCGATGGCCACGCCGGTCAGCGCCGCGTGGCCCACCGCTTCGGAGAAGAAGGCGAAGCGCTTGACCACCACCAGGGTGCCGAGGCCGCCGAGCACCGGGCCGATCATCAGGCCGGCGAGCAGGGCATTGACCACGAAGCCGTAGGCCAGGGCTTCGGGCAGGTAGCCGGAGGCGGCCCAGCCCTGGATCAGCAGGCGGAATTCTTCGTAGTTCATCAGGCGCTGGCCTCGCTGCGCGGGTGGATGGAGAACAGGCCGAGCAGGCGCTCGGGGGTCAGCGCCTCCTTGGGCGGCGCGTCGAACAGCACCCGGCGGCTCAGTCCGGTGACGCGGTCGGCCAGACGGGTCACGGCTTCCAGGTCGTGTTCGATCCATAGCACCGTGGTGCCGGCCTGGCGCCACTCCTGCAGCAGGCGCTCGAACACCTGGATGCCGGCTTCGTCCAGTGCCGACATGGGTTCGTCCAGCACCAGCAACTGTGGTGCCGGGATCAGGCCCTGGGCCAGCAGCACGCGCTGGCGCTCGCCGCCGGACAGCGCGCCCATGCGCCGCTTGCGCTTGTCCTGCATGCCGACCCGGGCCAGCGCCGCGTCGATGGCCGGTGCTACTTGCCGCGACAGGCCAAGGAAGGCCGGGCGGCGCTGGCACATGGCAGCCATGAAGTCGTCGACGGTCATCGGCAGGCCGCGGTCGAACTCCAGGGCCTGGGGCACGTAGCCGATCAGTTGGCGCTCGTCCGGCCAGGTCAGGGCCAGGCGACCCTGGTGCGGCATCTGCCCGAGCAGGGTCTTGATCAGCGAGCTCTTGCCGCCGCCATTGGGGCCGACGATGGCATGCACGCTGCCGGCCGCGACCTGGAAACGCACTTGGTCGAGGATCCGCGTGCGGCCCAGGGTCAGGTCGATGCCGTCGAATTCGATGGACGGTCCGCTGGGGGCGGCGACGACCGCTTCGGCCACGGTCATGCCTGGTTCTCCTTGATCGCCCGGACCACGGTGTCGAGGTTGCGCTTCATTTCCACCTCGTATTTTTCCTTGGTGTATTCGCCGTAGGAGATGTGGGTCAGCGGGTACAGCTTGACCCCGGCCTCGCGCTGGATGGTCTCGACGTAGGCGGACGGGAAGTCCATCTCGGAGAAGATCACCTTCACATCCAGGGCGTGCAGTTGGTCGATGGTTTTCTTCAGTTGCGCCGGGCTCGGCTCGATGCCGTGGGCCGGTTCGACCACCGCGGTGACTTCCAGGCCGAACTCGCGCACCAGGTAGTCGTAGGCGGCGTGGATGGTGGCGACGCGGAACGACGGGTTCGGCGCTTCGGTCAGCTGGGCCAGGGCATCGGCGCGCAGCTTGCGCAGGCGCTTGGCGTAGTCGCGGGCGTTCTGGCTGTAGTACTTGGCGTTGTCCGGGTCGAGCTTGCCCAGTTCGCGGGCGATGTTGTTGATCTGCGCGATGCTGGCGCTGATCGACAGGAAGGTGTGCGGGTTGACCACCTTGCCGGCGCCACGGGCGGCGATGCCGGTGGCCGCCAGCAGCGGCACGTTGGCGTTGGATTCGATGGTGGCGATGTTCGGCTTCTCGCTGGCGGCGATCATGCGGTCGGCGAAGTCATCGTGGCCGACGCCGTTGAGCACGACCACGTCGAGGGTGCCGATGCGCTTGATGTCCTCGGCCCGCGGCTCGTAGGCATGGGGGTTGAAGCCGGCGGGAATCAGCGGCACCACTTCGGCGCGGTCGCCGACGATGTTGCTGACGTAGCTGTAGTAGGGGTGCAGGGTGATGCCGATGCGCAGCGGCTTGCCGTTCTCGGCAAGGGCCAGGGCAGGCAGGGCAAGGGCGACGAACAGGCTGAGGACACGGACGAAAGTGGAGCGGAGCATGGGCGTTCCTTGGCGGTCAGTGCTGATGCTGGCGGGTGACACCGGCGTCGTAGTGGGCGGCGATCTGCTTCCAGCCGGCAGCCTGCAGGGCGCTGGCGGTCAGTTCGGCGGGCAGGGCGGGCTCGGCGTTGCGGTTGAGCCAGACATCGGCGGCGCCATCGTGGGCCTCGGGCACCAGCAGCAGGAAACTGCCGGCGGTTTCCGGGCGCGGGCTCAGGCCGAGGTAGGCATTGCCCGGTACGGAGCGCCACTGGTGTTCGCCACGGGTGATGCTGCTGGCGTCGCTGACGAAGGGCGCGAAGCCTTCCTCGGCCAGCAGCTCGACGCTGGCCAGGCCGGGCTCTTCTTCACGGCGCGCCTGGATCTCGTCGAAGGCCACCCGCAGGTCGGTGTAGATGCCCTGTTCGGCGGCGTTGAGGTCGCGCCGGGCATCCAGTTGGTGGGCCTCGATGCGGGTTTCATCGTCGCGTTCGCCACGCAGGCCGACCACGATCGCGGCCAGTACCAGGATCAACAGGGCGACCAGCGCCACGTAGAGGGTTTCGTGCCCGGCGCCGGCCGGGCGTACCACCTGGACCCGGCTCATGGTTCACCGATGTCGGCGTGGTCGATTTCCACCACGTGGCCGGGGCCGGCGTCGAACAGCACGTAGAACTCGCCGGCCGGGCGCTTGAAGGTCAGGGTCGAGTCGGTGCCGAGCTTGCCGGGGACCAGCACCGTCTCGTCGTAGCCGATCACATCGAGGGTTACCCCCGGTGCGCCGCTGCCGTCGGAGAAGCCGCCGGTGCACTTGATCTGCTCGCCGTCCACCGGCTCGCACTGGCACATCGGGTTGTGCGCCAGGGCGGGGCCTGCCAGGCACAGCAGGAACAGGGGCAGGGCGAGCCTGCCGGCCTTGAATGTCATTTCTTGCCTCCTTGTTTGTCGAGCCAGGCCAGGGTGGCGGGCGACGCCTTGGCCAGAGGGACCGAAGCCTGGTGCATGCTGCCGTCCCAGCCTTCGAGGGTAATCCACAGTTCGGCATCGCCACGGGTACGCTCCGGCACCGGCAGGCTGGTGGCCATGCGGTGCGGGTTGCCGAAGAAGATGGTGCCGGCGGCGCGCAGGCTGCGCGGCTTGCCGATGCGCAGGTAGGCGGCCTTGACCTCGCTGCCGCAGGTGGCGCAGAGGGCGGCGTTGAACACCTTGAAGTAGCCGGCCGGGCCGTCCTGGCGCGGGGCTTCGGCGCGCAGTTCGGCGAGGCTGATGCTCCACGGGCCGACCGCGATGTTCTCGATCGGCGTGGCGCCGAGGCCGCTTTCGCCGCGGAACAGCTTCTGGTCGGCGAAGTACTTGGGCATGAAGCCCAGGGGCACCAGCAACAGCAGGATGTTCAGGTGGAAGCGCCATTTCAGCCACCACTGTTTCAGCGGGCTTGGCGTGGCAATGGCGTTACTGGCGTGGCTCATGACTGCACCTCGGTGGTGGTTTCCTGGCTGACCTTGCGCTGGCGTGGCGGTTTGTCCGCGCGCTTGAGCGCGGCGGCGGTGGCCTGGGCGGTACGCTTGGTCCAGATCAGCAGGCCGCTGAGCACCATCATCGACAGCACCAGGCCGAAGAAGGCCCAGATCAGCTTGATTGCCAGGCCGCCGAAATCGCCGGTGTGCAACGGACGCATGGATTCGGTGACGAACTCCAGGGCCGAGCGGTCGCCGACCAGGAACGAGGCGTCGACATTGCGCGTGTAGGGGTTGACGCTGGCGGTCTGGAACATCAGCGGATACCAGCCGCGCCCGCCCAGGTAGATGTGGCCGTAGGCATTGGATGGCAGCTGGGCGAAGGTCACGTCCAGGCCCGGAATGTTCGTGGTGGCGATAAGCGTGGCCTGGTCGAGATCGATGCGCGCGACGGGCTCCCTGCTGTCCGACAGCGGCACGTCCTCGCGGGCGATCACCGGGGTGATCGGCTCGGTGGAGATGGTGATGTGGTTGTCGCCGAGGATCGCCTGGATCAGGAACCAGGTGCCGGTGATGGAGATCACCGCGATGAACCAGATCGACCAGATGCCGCTCAGGCGGTGGAAGTCGCCCCAGAAGATCCGCGCGCCGTGGTTGAAGCGCAGCACCGGCTTGAAGAAGCCCTTCCAGAACTTCTTGTAGACCACCAGCCCGGTGACCAGCGAGGCCAGCATCGGCAAGCCGAGCAGCGACACCAGGTACCAGCCCCAGCTGTAGCCGTTGGTAAAGGGCACCAGCCACCAGCCGTGCAGGGCGCGGGTGAAGCCTTCGAAGTTGAAGTCCGGACTCTTGCCCTGGATCGCCCCGGTGTAGGGGTTGACGTACAGCGTCGGCGCCGTGCCGTCCGGGTAGGTCACCGCCACGTTGAGGGCGAAGTGCGAGCCGTCCGGCTGGCTGATGAAACGCACGGCCATGTCCGGCTCGGCCTTCTTCAGCGCATCGAGCACCTGCTGGAAGCTCAGGCGTTCGGCGGCGTCGTCCGGTTTGCTGGCACGCACGTCAGGGTTGGCCAGCCAGACGATTTCCTGGCTGACCACCGCCAGGGTGCCGGTGACACAGACGATCAGCACGAAGAACCAGATGGGCAGGGCAAGCCAGCTGTGGATCAGGAACCACAACCTGGATTTGGACTTTTTCGATTGTTGGGCCATTGCATCAGTCTTTTTCGTAAAAAGTGGGGTCGAGCCAATGCTCAACCTGAGGGCTGCACTAGTAAGGACGGATGAGAATCGGAAAACCGTCAGAGAATATGTAAGCAAATAATTCAAGGGCGGCTTTCCGGGCAGCTCCCGGATGACTGATGTTGTAACTGCGGACCTCCTTCGAAGGTTGGAATGCAGTCCCTGTGGGAGCGGGTTTACCCGCGATTGCTATGGTG
>NZ_JBMDIJ010000153.1:0-6348 GCF_057808595.1 Pseudomonas sp. FG98
CCGGCTCCCACAGGGACCGCATTACCTTTCCAGCTCCCCGGCGCCGCGGCGCTTGGCCAGGAACGCCAGGCCATCGCCCTGCAGGCGCCTGCCCGACGGGGCCTGCAGCGCCGCACGCAGTTCATCCACGCATTGATACAGCTGATCCACCCGCATCCTCAACTGCGCCTCGCTGCTGAGCATGCCCGGCGAGCTCGCCAGTTCAACCAGTTGGTCGACCAGCCCGTCCTCGGCCCTGGCCACCTGGAAGGCGGGCAGGGTCATCCGCTGCCACTTCTCGCGGCCCAGGCCAACCCGGCTCAAGCGTGCCTTGAGCACCTTGCCGAGGTGGTAGCGCAGCGGGCGGTCTTCGCTGAAACGGGCCGGGTTGTAGAACCCCGGCAACCGGCGAATGCGCAGGTCCAGCGCGAACATCTCCGCCCAGTCCAGCCATTTGTCCTGGTTGAACTGGCCGCCGAAGGCGAATCCTTGCCAGGGAACCCGGGCGATATCGGCGAGGATCGCGCCATGCATGGCTTCGCTGAGCACCAGCCGCGCACCGGCGATCTCCTGCATGAACGCCGCCGCCGGCAGCAAGGGCGAGACCAGCCGTACCCCGGCCTGGTTGCAGACCCGCTGCCAATCCAGGTAACGCAGGGAGCGGTGATGAGGCACCACTACCACGTCACCATGAAGCTCATGCCCGTCGCGCCAGTCCAGGCTGGCCAGCAGGTAGGCCGAGTCGGCCACCGCACACTCGGCCTGCAGGCCCAGCGCCCGGGCCGTGCGCAGGCCGCGCACGGCATGGAACTGCCAGCGTCCGTCAGTTGCCGGTGGTGCGCCATAACCGGCGCCGCTGCCCAGGACCAGGATGCGCTCGGCATCGGCGAGGCGGCGGCAGAAATCCTGGTTGAGCAAGGTGCCGATGCCCAGCAGGGCGACCCCTTCGCGCTGGATGTCGCCAACCAGCGCCGGCCAGATCCATTCGTTGAGCTCGTCGCCGACGTTGTCGCTGCCGGCTGCAAAAACCGCTTTCATGCGTTCTCTCCTTGAGTGTCAGCGCATGTCGCGCAGTGTCTGCCTGAGCCAGGTGGTGGCCTGGTAACTGCACAGGCGCATGCCGTGTCCGAGGTTGCCCGGCGCCTTGCGCAAGCCGCGCCAGGCACGACTCAATACGCTCTTGTGCTGGCGATTGCGCCAACTGCCCGCGTACAGGTGGCGTGCCGTGGGCCGTATGCCGTCCGCCGCCTGGCGGTGCGGATCGGCAAAGACTCCGACCGGATACACCCGATCCCAGCCGATGACCTGTTCCTGGTGGCTGGCGGAAAAGCCCTTGACCAGCAGCAGGCGGCTGACTTCGTTGACATTCACCAGCTCGGACAGGCGGGAGCAGTCGAAACGCTCCCGGTCGTACCAGGCCAGCATGGCCTTGGGCAGCCAATGTCCTGGCATCGCGCCGATCACCGAGGTACCAAAGCGGTTATCCCACTCCAGGCCGATGAAAAAGTGGTTGTCCAGCATCGGCTCGAAGGGCGCCAGCACTTCGACGTCGGTGTCCAGGTAGATGCCGCCTTCCCGGGCCAGCACCTGCATGCGCACGTAATCGGCGACAAAGGCATAGCGGCCGGCGTTGTGGGCCGCGGCGGTGAAGGGATGGGCGTAGACATCGACATTGGATTCGTCCCAGCGAACGATCTCGTAGTCGGGCAAATGGCAGGCCCAGGACGCCAGGCAGCGACGGGCCAGCAGTGGCATCGGCTTGCCGCCGAACCAGCAGTAGTGAATCTTTTTCGCGATCATGCTCGTTCCAGGAGGGAGGCTTGCGGTGGGCGACGAGGGCTGTTCAGTCCAGGGTTCCGTTCAGTTCGGTGGTGGCCAGCGGGTGCCGGTGTACCAGGTGGTGGATGACCTCGGCGGTCTTGCTTTGCCCGAGCAGGCCATGGGCCAGGTGGTATTCGGCGAAAGCGCGGGTATTGCACAAGGCTTGCTGGTAGTGGTGGGACAGCCAGGCCAGGCGCTCGTCGAGGGTCTCCAGGTCGCGGATGCAGTCGCCGAAGAAGCGCGCCTGTTCGAGCACATCGGCATCGCCGCTGGCGTTGACGTAGATCACCGCGCGGTTGGCCAGGCTGGCTTCCAGGGCGGCGTTGGACATGATGTTGAGCACCACCGAACTGCTCGCCAGGGCCTGGGCCAGGGAGGCGTCCGGTGCTGCCAGGTGGATGTTCGGGTAAGTGGCCGCGGCCTTTTTCCAGAACTCCATGCGGCTGCGCGGATGGGCCTTGAAGATCACCGGAACCTGGGGATGCCGGGCCGCCCACTCGCAGATCAGGGCGTAGGTGCGCTGGTAGCCGCTGCGCGCTTCCCTGTCCGGGCCGACGCCCAGCACCAGCAGGCGCAACTCGTTGCGTGGCGCGGGCAGGTTGTATTGCTGGTCGATCAGGTAGGAACCGGTGAGGATCGCACGGGTGCTGCCGAAACGCAGGGTGCGCCGTTGCAGGGCTTGCAACGAGCTTTGGCCGAACAGCAGGTAGTAGTCGTAGTCGGTCATGCTCAAGCGCCGCGAGTGGTCGACCGACGTGGCGTGGGACAACTGGGCCAGGTGCCGGCCCTGCTGGTTCAGTGACACCCGCAGGAAGGGAATCACCAGGCTGCCATGCCGTTCATTGAGCACCAGGCCCGGATTGTGATGGCGTGCCAGCCACTCGGCGTAGGCGGCATAGGCGTAGTAGCGCAAGGGCACCTTGAGCGCCGGTCGGTACAGGCGTTTGCAGCGGACCGCCGTGCCCAGCGGCTCGATGGCATCTTCGACGACCTCATGGCCACGCTGGCGCAGGGCCTGGATCAGGCCGTTCTTGCGCCGCTGCGCGAGCAGCTTGGGCGAGCCGTGGAGCACCAGGATGCGCTCGGAGCCTTCGTCGCTGGCCTCGACCGCACGGGCCCGGGCACCGATGCCGAGGGCGAGGTCGGCGGCGGTATCGCGCAGGGTGCGCAGCAGCGAGCCGAGCAGGCCGTGCTTTTCCCGCAACAGGGCCCAACGGTAGGCGTCGAGTTGGCGGGTCCGGGTGTTCAACAGGTCTTGGGATTCAGTAGTCATCGGTACGGAGAAACAGTGATGGCAAAAAGATGCTTAGCTAAGCAAGCAGTTGAAAAAGGTTATCAGTACCGAGGTGCGCGCTCTGTCAGCCTTAGGTAAGGGTTAAGTAAAGACGCGCGGGCTGTGTGGCAAAGGCCGGAAAAGAGGGGGTTTGCGGGGGTATTTCAACGAACGATAGGGCGAGCCCGGTGCCAGGCCGAGCTGGCGCTGACTTCGATTAGCGCACAGTGACGATCGTGGGCCGGTCCTGCTCGGCGCTAGCCACTGCCAGGCGGTTGCGACCAGCGTTCTTGGCCGCGTATAGCGCCTGATCGGCGCTATCGATCAGGCGTTGCGTGGAGTCCAGGGCCGTCTCCGAGGTGCAGGCCAGGCCGATGCTCACGCTGACACGACCGAAAGGGCTGCGTTCATGAGGAATTTCCAGGCGGTCCAGTGCCTCCAGCATCAATTGCGCGACGACCCTGGCACCTTCAGCATCAGTGTTGGGCAGTATCACGGCCATTTCCTCGCCGCCATAACGCGCGACCAGGTCCGGTGGGCGTCGTATGCAACTGGTCAGGGCCTCGGCGACATGGCGCAGGCAGGCGTCGCCGGCGGGATGGCCATAGCAGTCGTTGTAGTGTTTGAAAAAGTCGATATCCAGCATCAACAGGGCCAGCGGCGTGACATCCCGTTGTGCGCGACGAATTTCCATGGCCAGGGTCTGGTCGAAGCAGCGGCGGTTGGCCAGGCCCGTGAGGGCGTCATCCAATGCCAGGCGTTCCAGTTGACGGTTGCTGTCGAGCAGTTGCCGCTGGGCCACGCGCAGGTCGTCTTCGACCGCGATGCGCCGATGGATCGAGCGGATCAGCAACCAGCCGATGATGCCAGTGATGGCCAGCAGCGCGGCGACGACCAACAGCGACAGCATCGCCTCCAGGCGCCAGGCCGCGAGGGCCTCGCGCTTGCCCAGGGCGACGGTGGTCACCAGCGGCAGGCGGTCGCTCTTGCGAAACGCATAGAGACGCTCGACGCCGTCCAGGCTGGAGGTGAAGGACGCAGTGCCCACCGACTTGTCCACCAAGTATTTGGCATAGATCGGCGACTGCGAGAAGTTGCGCCCCATGTCCTGCTCGCGGAACGGATAGCGCACCAGCAGCGTGCCATCGGTGTACGACAGGCCAATGGCGCCGTCCTCGCCGATATCCAGGGTGCCGAACAGATGCAGGAAGTTCTCGATACCCAGGGTCACTGCCACGACTCCGGCGAAGCTGCCGTCGGCATCGTTGAAGCGACGACTGATGGTGATCACCCACTCCTGGTTCGCCCGGCTGCGGATCGGCGGGCCGATAAAGGGCTCGCGCGAGGGATCGTCGCGGTGATGGATGAAGTAGACACGATCACTGCTGTTGACACCGACCGGAATCGGCCGGTTGGAGGACATCAGCCAGCGGCCGTCGCGCCCATACACGGTGATTCCGCTCAACTGTGGCATCAATGGTTGCTGGCGGGCGACCAGTTGGTTGAGGCGGATGATCTGGGCGGGGCCGCTGCCTTCGGTCTCCAGGCGTTCGACCAACCCGAGCAGAAGCAGCGAACTTTGGCGGACGATGCCTTCGGAGTAGGTCACCAACGCCTGGGTCAGGTTCAGGCCGTGGACGTCGGCTTCTTGCAGGACGCGCTCGCGAGAGGCCATGACCTTCCACAACGTCAGCGAAGCCAGAGAGCAACCGATGAGGGAGAGCAACAGAACAACGAGGTGGATGTCACGCTTCACGTCAGTACCTGATGGAGAGTCCGGATTCCCGTGCCGGCGGTTGCGAAAACCGCGGCGAAAGGCGCTTACCTGGCCTGACGCAAGGATACAGGCTGCCCTGACGAAGCAGTAGTGGCACGCCCGACCGCCTGGCCGGGCGCCTTGCAATACGATGTTTCAGGGTTTGATGGCGATCTTCAGCACGCCGTCGCGCTGATGGGCGAACAGGTCGTAGGCCTCGACGATGTTGCCAAGCGAATAATGGTGGGTGACCAGCGAGCCGAAGTCGGCACGGTTCGAGGCGATCACGCTCATCAGCCGGCGCATGCGTTCCTTGCCGCCGGGGCACAGCGCGGTGTTGATGCGGTGGTCGCCCAGGCCGGCGGCGAAGGCGCCGAGGGGGATTTTCACGTCACTGGAATACACCCCCAGGCTGGACAGGGTGCCACCGGGCTTGAGCACTTTCATCGCCTGCTCGAAGGTACTGGGCAGGCCCAGGCACTCGATGGACGAGTCGGCGCCGCGACCGCGGGTCAGCTTCATCACTTCGTCCACCACGTCGCACTGGTTGAAGTTCAGGGTGATGTCCGCGCCCATGCTGCGGGAGATGCCCAGGCGATGGTCATTGCCGTCCACGGCGATAATGGTCGAGGCGCCGAGCAGGCGTGCTCCGGCGGTGGCGCACAGGCCGATCGGGCCCTGGGCGAAGATCACCACGGTGTCGCCGATGCGGATATTGGCGTTTTCCGCGCCCTTGAAACCGGTGGACATGATGTCCGGACACATCAGCACCTGCTCGTCGGTCAGGCCGTCGGGGATCGGTGCCAGGTTGCCCTCGGCGTCCGGCACCAGCACGTATTCGGCCTGGGTGCCATCGATCAGGTTGCCGAAGCGCCAGCCGGCGGTGGCCTTGTAGCCATGGCACTCGCAGCGCCCGGAGGCCTGCAGGTAGCTGCCATCCTGGGAGGCCACGCCATCCTGGGCGGCATAGGAGTTGAAGTTCGGGCAGATGGCCCCGGCGATCACTCGCTGGCCTTCCTGGTAGCCCTTGACCGCGCTGCCGAGTTTCTCGATCACCCCGACCGGCTCGTGGCCCACGGTCAGGCCGCGGGCGATGGGGTACTCGCCCTTGAGGATGTGCACGTCGGTGCCGCAGATGGTCGTGGTGGTGATGCGGATCAGCGCATCGGTGGGGCCGACCTGCGGGATGGGTTTGTCCGCCAGCTCGATCCGGCCGGGCTCTACGAAAACGGCTGCTCTCATGGTTGCCATGGGTCCACCTCCTGGTTGAGCGGTTGGGTAGAGGGGTTGAGCAAAGTCCAGGACGGAGGATATGGCAAGGCTTGCGGGCTGGGTGGCGGGGTTAATTGCCGGGGGGGTGTGCTGGGTCAATGAATCGGGTCGGGGCTCTGTGGTGCCTGGCGACAGGTTTTCAGCTCTCTCAAGATCGAGCTTGCGGGCGTTATCGCTGGCAAGCCAGCTTCCACAGTTTCCTGTGTCAGGCCTGGAGCATGCGACTGGCCCGGAACCCTGTGGCAGC
>NZ_JBMDIJ010000154.1:0-6138 GCF_057808595.1 Pseudomonas sp. FG98
GATGTGGGAGCGGCTGTTAGCCGCGATGCGCCGCGCGGGCGGCGCTCGATCTTGATGGCACTGAAAACCTTCCGGCATGCGCCTGGCAGCCTTGATGCGATTTCTTGACAGGCGCTCGTGCTCAAAAGATGTGTAGATACCCATGCAGCGATGAGGCCCTTGGCCACAGCACAAATCGATTGATCCATCGCCATCCACGATGGATACCCCCTGCAAAGACGTCTTTTCCCCGGCCCCGGCCCTGCCTACCTTAGGCAGCAGCACAACCCGCGAGAGAAGCCATGACAAGAATAATCATCAACGAAGTCGGCATGCGCGACGGTCTGCAAAGCCTGCAGAGCATCATGCCCACCGACGCCAAGAAACGCTGGATCGACCAGGCCTACGCCGCCGGCGTGCGGCATATGGAGGTCGCGTCCTTCGTTCCCGCCCGCCTGCTGCCGCAGATGGCCGACGCCGCCGAGGTGGTGGCCCACGCCCTGACCTATCCCGACCTCAACGTCACTGTGCTCGCACCGAACCTGCGCGGCGCCGAGAATGCCCTGGCCAGCGGCGCCCAGCGCATCGTCGCGCCGATTTCGGTCAGCGCCGCCCATAGCGAGGCCAACGTGCGCCGCTCGCCGGAAGAAATGGTCGAGGAATTCGCCCGCATGTGCGACCTGCGCAGCAGCAGTGGCCGCGACGAGGTGATCATGGTCGCCGGGATGTCCACCGCCTTCGGCTGCACCCGCCAGGGCGAGGTCAGCCTGGCCGACCTGTGCGCCCTGGTACGCCGCGTGCTGGAAACCGGCTGCGAACAGATCTCCCTCGGCGATACCACCGGCTATGCCACCCCCGGCCAGGTCGGCGCGACCATCGATGCAGTGCGCGAGATCGCCGGGTCGAAGTTGCAGGCCGCACATTTCCACGACACCCGCGGCCTGGCCCTGGCCAATAGTCTGGTGGCGGTGCAGCACGGCATCACCGAGCTGGACGCCTCCCTCGCCGGCCTCGGCGGCTGCCCCTTCGCTCCCGGAGCCTCGGGCAATACCGTCAGCGAAGACCTGGTGTTCATGCTGCAAAGCATGGGTTACGCCACCGGCATCGACCTGCAACGCCTGATTGCCTGCCGCGAGCTGCTCGCCAGTGCCCTGCCCGGCGAGCCGCTGTACGGCCATATCGCCCGTGCCGGCCTGCCCAAGAACTTCGTCGCCCCCGCCGCCTGAGGAAAGCCCCATGCAACAGTTGCCACTCGACGGCGTGCGCGTCGTGGAAATGTCCCATATGGTCATGGGCCCGACCTGCGGCATGATCCTCGCCGACCTCGGTGCCGAGGTGATCAAGGTAGAACCGATCAAGGGCGATGGCACCCGCCGCCTGCTCGGCGCTGGCGCCGGTTTCTTCCGCACCTTCAACCGCAACAAGCAGAGCCTGGCGGTGGATGTGGAAACCGCGGAGGGCCGTGACGCGGTACTCAAGCTGTTGGACAGCGCCGACGTGTTCATCGAGAACTTCAAGCCCGGGCGCATGGACGCCCTTGGCTTCGGCTACAGCGCGCTGAAACAGCGCAACCCACGGCTGATCTACGCCACCCACAAGGGTTTTCTCGCCGGCCCCTACGACCAGCGCCTGGCCCTCGACGAAGTGGTGCAGATGATGGCCGGCCTGGCCTATATGACCGGCCCGGTGGGCCGGCCGTTGCGCGCCGGCAGTTCGGTCAACGACATCATGGGCGGCATGTTCGGCGCCATCGCCGTGCTCGCCGCGCTGTACGAACGCCAACGCAGCGGCGTGGGCCGCGAGGTGCAGAGCGCGCTGTACGAGAACTGCGTGCTGCTGGCCGCCCAGCATATGCAGCAGTACGTGGTCACCGGCGAAGCAGCAGCGCCGATGCCCAACCGTATCAGCGCCTGGGCCATCTACGACGTGTTTACCTTCGCCGGTGGCGAGCAGATGTTCGTCGCGGCCACCGGCGACGGCCAGTGGCGCACCCTGTGCACCCTGCTCGGCCAGCAAGACCTGATGAACGACCCGAGCCTGGCCAGCAACAACGACCGCGTGCTGCAGCGCCCGCGCCTGCTGGCCCATCTGGCGGAGATCTTCGCAACCCTCGACGCCCAGCAACTGGCGCCGCAACTGGAAGCCAACGGCATTCCCTTCGCGCCGATCCGCCGCCCGGAGGAGCTGTTCGACGACGAACACCTGATCCATAGCGGCGGCCTGGCCCAGCTCGAACTGGAAGACGGCAGCCATACGGCGATGCCCCTGCTGCCCTTCTCCCTAGACGGCGAACGCCTCGGGCCACGGCGCTCCATCCCGCGGATCGGCGAGGACACCCTGGCAGTGATGCGCAACCTCGGCTACAGCGACACGGAAATCGCCCGCCTGAGCGATGCCGGCGTGCTGCGCAGCGAACAATAAGAAGAGGACTGCTCCATGGCGATCTATGAATACGACGGCCAACGGCCGGAACTGCACGACAGCGTCTATGTTGCCGAAGACGCGACGGTGATCGGCAAGGTGGCCCTGGGCCAGGGCGCCAGCGTCTGGCCCCAGGCGGTGCTGCGTGGCGACAACGAACTGATCGAGATCGGTGCCGGCAGCAATGTCCAGGAAGGCGCCGTGCTGCATACCGATCCCGGACACCCGCTGCGGGTCGGCAACGACGTGACCATCGGCCACCAGGCCATGCTGCACGGTTGCCGGATCGGCGACGGCAGCCTGGTCGGCATCCAGGCGGTGATCCTCAATGGCGCGGTGATCGGCCGCAACTGCCTGGTCGGCGCCGGCTCGCTGGTACCGGAGGGCAAGGTCTACCCGGACAACTCGCTGATCCTCGGCGTGCCGGCCAAGGTGGTGCGCGAGCTGACCGAGGAGGCCATCCAGGCATTCCACAACAATGCCCGTGACTACGTGGAGCGGGCCCAGCTCCACAAGCGCAGCCTGATCCGCATCGCCTGATTCGAACACGACCTGCCGCCCTCGATGGCGGCGACTCTCCGCACAATTACAAGAATGGAGAACACCATGACCACGTCCTCGACGGCGCTGGACATTGCACCCGCCTCTGCACGCCTCAACGAACTGCTGCTGTACCGCCGGGTGGCCTGGCGGATCATGCCGCTGGCGATCATCTGCTTCCTGTTTTCCTATTTCGACCGTATCAACATCAGCTTCGCCAAGACCCAGATGCAGGCCGAACTGGGCCTGAGCGACGCCGCCTACGGGCTGGCCGCAAGCATGTTCTTCATCGGCTACGTGCTGTTCGAAGTGCCCAGCAGCTGGGGTCTGAAGAAGTACGGCGCGCCGGCGTGGATCTGCCGGATCATGGTGTCCTGGGGCCTGGCCACCGCCGCACTGGTGTTCGCCTACACCCAGTACACCCTGTACTTCCTGCGCTTCCTGATCGGGGTGATGGAGGCCGGGTTCGGTCCGGCGATCCTGTTCTACCTGGCCTGCTGGTTCCCCAAGCGCTACCTGGCGCGAATCAACGGCCTGTGGTTCCTCGCCGTGCCCCTGGCCGGTGCGGTGGGTTCGCCTGCCGCCGGGCTGATCCTCGGCAAGATGGACGGGCTGCTCGGCCTGGCCGGCTGGCACTGGCTGTTCCTGCTCTCCGGGCTGCCCTGCGTGCTGCTCGGCCTGGCGGTGCTGTGGAAGCTGGACAACGATATCGATTCGGCGAAATGGCTGAGCGCGGAAGAAAAGCACCAGCTCAAGGACAACCTGAAAAACGACCGCAAGGCCGACGGCAACAGCCATGGTTCGATCTGGCGGGTGCTGCTGACCTGGGAAGTGGGGGTGTTCGCGCTGATCTACTTCGTGATCAAGAGCGCCAGCTACGGCCTGAATTTCTGGATGCCCAACCTGATCCAGTTGTCCGGGGTGCATGACCTGCTGATGGTCGGCCTGCTCAGTTCCTCGCCCTATATCGTTGCCTGCATCGGCATGCTGGTGGTGACCCGGCGCTCGGACAAGACCGGCGACCGCAAGAGCTACCTGCTCTGGTGCATGATCGCCTCGGCCATCGGCTACCTGCTGGCCTGCGGCTTCTCGGGCAACCCGGTGGCGCTGATGCTGGCGTTGGTCCTGGCCACGGCGGGCACCTTCATTGCCATCCCGGTGTTCTGGACCATTCCCCAGTCGACCTTCTCCGGGCTGGGCATCGCTACCGGCACGGCGGCGATCAACTCCCTCGGGCAACTGAGCGGCATCGTCTCGCCGGCCATGGTCGGCTTCGTCAACGACCTGACCGGCGTCAGCTACATGGGCATGCTGTCCATCGTGCCGCTGATCCTCGCCAGCGTGGTGCTGATCGCGCTGTTCGTGAAGAACCCGGCGAAAGCCTGAGTTCTCCCCCGTCGTCGGGCTGGCCATCAGCCCGACCCGATCCCGAAGGTAATAACAATGACAACAAGCACCTCCTGGTGGGCTTGCGCCGTGGGCGCGGGCCTGGGCTTTACCCTGCTCGCTGGCCCCGCATCGGCGGATTTCATCGCCGATGGCAAGGGCAGGCTGGAACTGCGCAACTTCTACTTCAGCCGTGACTTTCGTGACGGTTTTCCCAGCCAGTCGAAGCGCGAGGAATGGGCCCAGGGCCTGATCCTCGACTGGAAATCCGGCTTTACCCCTGGGCCGCTGGGTTTCGGCCTGGATGCAATCGGCATGCTCGGTCTCAAGCTGGACTCCAGCCCGGACCGCTCCGGTACCGGTCTGCTGCCGCGCGATGCCGAGGGCCGGGCCTTCGACGATTATTCGAAAATGCTGCTGACGGCCAAAGTGCGTTTCGCCAGGAGCGAATTGCGCTACGGCGGGCTGAATCCGGTCCTGCCGTTGCTGGCGTCGAACAACAGTCGACTGCTGCCGCAGTACTTCGAGGGCGGGCAACTGACCTCCCGGGATATCGGCGACTTTACCGTCCATGTCGGTCGGGTCGACAAGGTCAAGCAACGGGATTCAGCCGATTCGGAGGACCTGACCACCATGGCCCAGGTGGGTGCCTGGTCCACCGCGATCCACAGCGACAGCTACAGCTACGGCGGTGTCGACTACCAGCCGATGGCGGATCTGACCTTGAGTGCGCACGCCAGCGAACTGGAGGACTTCTATCGGCGCACCTACCTCGGGCTCAAATACTCGCTGCCACTCGGACCGGGCAAGGCCTTTACCGAGATTCGCCACTTCACCGCCCGGGAAACCGGCGCGGCGCTGGTCGGCGAGGTGGACAACCGGGTGATCAGCAGCAACTTCGGCTACCAGCTCGGTGGCCATCGCTTCAGCGGCGGCTACCAGAAGGTCGCCGGGGATACCGCCTATGCCTACCTCGGCGGCACCGACACCTACCTGTTCAGCGAACAGCAGGCCTACACCTTCTCGCTGCAGGACGAGCGCGCCTGGCATGCGCGCTACGACTACGACTTCGCCGCGATGGGCCTGCCCGGGCTGACCTTCACCCTGCGCTACGTCAAGGGCGACGACGTCGATGTCAGCCACGTATCCACGCGCAAGGCCGCGCTGCTGCGGGCTGCCGGGGAAGATGGCCGGGAATGGGAGCGCACCACCGATCTCGCCTATGTGGTGCAGAGCGGGCCGCTGAAGAACCTCGGACTACGCTGGCGCAACGCCACGGCGCGGTCGAGCTTGCAGGATGGGGTGGATGAGAATCGGGTCATTGTGAGTTACGAAATAGGGTTCTGACCGGTGGTGCAGCTGCAAGCCGAATTTGCGTTAGTCTCGCCTCCAGGCTGTAGCCGTCACACATCGACACCTCCACAGGACGCAACCAATGAGAGTTGAAACGAACAAATTTCTCAAAAGGCATGCAGCTTCCCGCCCTCAGGATGAATCCCTGGCGGAGGGTCTGGCACTGATCAAGTTGCTGGCTATTGGTTCACGTGAGTATGAGGAAGGCAAACATTGCTCCGCGGGTGAACTGATAGAACGATTGAGGAAAAGATTCAGCACCGAATGAACGAAAGGCGAATCAACGCCCTTCGTTACGCAACCACTCGTAGGAGCGTGGCTTGCCCGCGAAAGACCGCGTAGCGCTCCCAAGGCGAAATACCAGGTCATGGCTGAGAGGTGCATGCCGACGTTTTTCTAGCGCTCTCAAGATCGAGCGCCGCCCGCGCGGCGCATCGCGGCTAACAGCCGCTCCCACAT
>NZ_JBMDIJ010000155.1:0-6047 GCF_057808595.1 Pseudomonas sp. FG98
TCGCCCTTAAGAGGTGTCCGGGATCATTAGGCCAGTTCAAGCCAGCTCCCACAGGTTCCTGTGTCGAGCCTGGATCCTGCGGCCGACCCGAAACCCTGTGGGAGCCGGCGTTGCCGGCGATGAGGCCATCCGTCACGCCACAGGAGTCAGGTCCGGCAACACCGTCAGCACCACCCGCGACGGCCGCAGCCGACTCATATGCAGCACATTCCTCGCCACCCGCTTGCCGTCCGCCGATCCCTCGGGCTCGCCGCTGTTCGGATTGACATCGAAATGCGGAAAGTTGCTGCTGGCGATATCGATCCTGAGCCGATGCCCTTTGACAAACCGGTTGCAGGTGGCGAACGGCCTGATCGTGACCTTGACGCATTGCCCCGGCACCATGGGTTTCGGCTCGCTCCACGAGTTGCGATAGCGGCAGCGGATGATGCCGTCGGTGATGTTCATCGCATAGCCATCGGGATAGACATCCACCAGCTTGGCGGTGAAGTCGGTGTCCAGTCCGTCGGTCTCGACCCACAGTTCGACCGCCACATCGCCGGCGACCAGCAGGTCCTCGGCCAGGGGCTCGGTGTGGAAGCTCAGCACATCCGGGCGTTCGCTCAACGGCCGGTCATCCCCACGGCTACCGAAGAAGCCGGGCGCTTCCCGTTGATCAAAGGCACCCCCGGCGAACACCGGCGCTCCCGAGGTCAGGGCGCCGCCGAGCGTGGGTACCGGATGCCAGGGGTCGGCCAGATAGCTGCGGCTGGCTTCGAGCTCTTCGGGGGCCTGGGTTTTCAGCCCGCCATCCCCATGAAGATGCAGCACCAGTTGCTGGCTACCCGGCAACGGCCAGCGATCCGCCGTCAGCCATTCGCCGCCATGTTCGATCCGCCCCTGGCGATTGCGGCTGCCGGAACCTCCGCCCATGACGAAGACCTGCACCTGCTGGGGTTTGGCTTGTATTGACGCCGGCTGTTTCAGATGAGCCTCGAACCACTCCAGCCGGCAGGTGAGCCAATCCTGTTCCACCTGCCCGTCGAACGCTGCGGCCTCGCCGAACTCGGCATCGCCACTGTGGCTGATGTTGCGATCGCCATGCAGCCATGGCCCCATGATCAGCCGCTGTGGCGCCGTTCCCTGGCGGGTGAAGGCGCTGAAATTGTCCAGGGTCGAGCTGACATAGGCGTCGTACCAGCTGGACATGTGCAGCACGGGAATGTCCGGGGTCTGCCCGCGGAACTGCTCCGCGCAGATGCCCAGTTGCTGCCAGTAGGCGTCGTAGCGGCCGCGTCGCCATTGATCCAGCAGGTAGTCCTCGTACTCGGGAATATGCCGCAACGGCGAATGCCCGGCCTGCCACGGCATGGCGGCGAACCAGGCATGGATATCCTCCTGCTCCAGTGCCTCGCGCAACGCCGGGTCGGCCTTGGCCGCCGGGCTTTCCTTGGCCTGCTTGAAGGCCCAGGTCGCCTGCTTCAACTCGAATGCGCCGCCTTGGCGAATCCCGCAGTGGAAAGCGTCGGCGAAGCCGCCGGAGTCGAGCACCATGGTGCGCAGCCCCGGTGGATTCAGGCAGGCCATGGCCAGTTGGGTATGCGCGGCATAGGACAAGCCCATGCTGCCGATCCGCCCGTCGCACCAGGGTTGTTCCACCAGCCAGGCGAGGGTGTCGTAGCCGTCTTCGGCTTCGTTGATGTACTTGACGAACTCGCCCTCCGAGGCGTGCCGTCCGCGGCAATCCTGGAAGACCGTGATGAAACCGGCGGCAGCGAAGGCTGCGGCCATTTCCTCGCGGCCCAGGTGATGACCGTCGCGACGCTTTTCCGAGCGCGAGGGCAGGGCCTTGTTGTAGGGCGTACGTTCGATGATCACCGGCAAGGGCGCGCCGCTGGCATCGGGCAAATGGATATCGGTGGCCAGCCGTACGCCATCGCGCATCGGCACCATCAGGTTGTTCAGAACATGCATGGGAGACAACTCGAACCAGGTGGGCCGCCATGGCAGCCCGGTGAATTAATAGCCGATGAACACGGCGATGCTCAGCAGGCCCAGGGCGATGGCCATGAAGATCAGGAACAGCGGCCAGATATAGCGCGCCCACTGTCCCCAGCCGACCTGGGCGGTGGCCAGCAGCACCAGCAGGCCGCTGGAGGTCGGGGTGATCAGGTTGGTCAGGCCGTTGCCGAGCAGGAAGGCGTAGACCGTGGTGTGCGGAGTCACCCCCGACAGTTGCCCCAGCGGGCCGAAGATCGGCATGGTCACCGCCGCCTGGCCGGAAGTGGAGGGGATCAGCACATCCAGGCCCAACTGGGCGAAGAACATGCCGAAGGCCGAGACCAGCGGGCCGTGGTCGCCCACCAGTTCCGAGAGATTGTTGACGATGGTATCGAGCACCTGGCCGGTACTGAGGATGATCTCCACCGCCGTAGCCAGGCCGATCAGCACGCCGGCCATGAGGACTTTTTTCATGCCGTCGACGAAGGCTGCGGCCGCATCGCTGGCGCCGATCCCGGCGACCAGCGCGAAGACCATGCTCAGGGCCAGGTAGTAGGCGGACAGCTCCGGGTATTTCCAGTGCCAGCGATTGGAGGCGTAGACCAGGAAGGCCACGCCGACCGCCAGCAGTACCAGGTTGGTGGCATGGCGCAACGGCAGGGGCGCACGCTTGAAGTCGAACTGCGCGGTGCGGTCGAAGCCATGGCGACGGATGCTCAGCAGGACAAAGGCGATGCCCACCAGCAGGAACACCACGTAGGTCACCACGCGCATATCCAGGCCGCTGAACATCGGCACGCCAGCCAGTGGCTGGGCCACGGCCAGGGCCACCGGGTTGGTGATCGAGCCCAGGTAACCGACCTTCACCGAGATTGCCACGATGGCCAGGCCGATGATGTTGGGCAGGCCGAGCCGATTGGCCATGGCCACCATCAGCGGCACGATCAGGATGAATTCCTTGGCCAGGCCCATGAAGGTACTGCCGGCGGAGAACACCAGCATCAGGCAGGGCACCAGCACGTAGATGTTGCCGCGGGTCAGGCCGAGGATGCGCTCGAGACCGGCATCGATGGCACCGGCCTTGTTCAGCACGCCGAACATGCCGCCGATGAACAGGACCATGAAGATCAGGCCGGCGCGTTTTTCGATGCCCTGGGGAATGGCCATAAAGGCTTCGACCAGGGACACCGGACGCGCCACCTCTGGGTTTTGCGTGCGCGGCTCGATGGAGAACAGCTGGCCGAGACCGCTGTCCTTGTCGAGCATCTGGTAGGAGCCGGGAATGACCGCGATGTCCTTGCGCTGGAACTGGCCTGAGTCCACCAGGTAGGTGAAGGCCAGGGCCATGAACACGATGCTCAGGAGGATCAGCGCCGGATTGAGTTGCTTCACCGGGGCGGGCGCAGCCGCAGCCGGCGTCGCAGCGGCCGGGGCCAGCGAGGAGTGGGGTGGGTTCATGATGCGTTCTCGATTGTTGTTTTGGTGGGGCCCGGGCGTTGAGGCGCACACTAGTCCAGGCAATCGGGCTCGCTCAAGCTTATGAGTGAATCGGGTTGGGCTATGCGTCGAGCGGTGTTCCGCTGACTTCCACCAGGCGTTTGCGCAGGTGTTCGGCAAAGGCCTCGACCAGTCGCGAGCGCGGCTGATCCTTGCGGAAGACCAGACCGAAGCGGTAGGCCAGCCGCGGCCGCAGTGGCCGGCTGAGCAGGGGCAGGGCGCCGAAATCCCGGGCCAGCAGGCCGTTGATGATGGAGAGACCCATACCCTCGGCGACGAAGGCGCAAGCCGCGCTGACCGAGTGCACCTCGATACGGACCTGCGGACTCAGGCGTGCTTCGCGAAAGCGCTGGTCCAGCTCCGAACGCAGGTTGCGCTGCTTGCCCAGGAGCACCAGGGGCTCATCGCGCAGGTCGTCGAGGGTGACTTCCTCGCGTTCGGCCAGCGGGTGCCCGACAGGCATGACGCACACACCCTCGGTCTCCAGTACCGGCAGCACCTCGAAGTCCGGCAACTCGGCTGGCAGGCGGACGAAGGCAAAGTCGGCGCTGCGATCCAGCACCGCCCGTTCCAGGCTGTCGTAGCCGCCGGTGAGTACTTCGACCACCACGTCCTCACGCTCGCGGAGAAACTCGGCGACGATCTTCGGCAGCAGGTGCTGGGTCATGCTGGTGGGCACTGCGACCCGCAGCAGGCTGCGTTGCGAACGCCCCAGGCGCAGCTCGTCGGCCAGGCGCTGCACCCGCTGCAGGTTGTCCACCAGCGCGGCGACCTGGCCGAGCAGTTCCTCGGCTTCCGGGGTTGCCATCAAGCGGCCCTTGCGGCGCAGGAACAGGGCAAAACCCAGGTGCTCCTCCAACTGGGTCAGCAGGCGACTGACCGCCGACTGCGACAGGTCCATACGGGTGGCGGCGCCGATGGTGGAGCCGGTGGCCATGATGGCCTGGAAAGCTTCGAGCTGCTTGAGGTTCACGTACTGCTCCAGCGCGGAAATCGGCGCTTGCGCATAGGGTGATGCGCATCGCTCATAACGTTGTGACGGGGTTCGCGGGGCGTTAGTGTCCGCTCCGTCGACGCCCCCCGTCCAGTACGGAGCGCGTATCGACCGCCCATCTGCCAACAACCACAACACTCAGCAGAGACCTCCGATGCGTACCCTTTTGAGTTCCGGCACCCTGGCTTGCGCAGGTGTCATGAGCAGTCTCGTCCCTGATCCGGCCCTGGCCGATTTCTTCAAGGATTCCCAGGCCCGGCTGGCCTTGCGCAATTACTACTTCAACGACGATTACCGCGACGGTGCTGCCGATCGCCGGGAGTGGGCCCAGGGCTTCGTGCTCAAGGCGCAGTCGGGGTTCACCGAGGGCACGCTCGGCTTCGGCGTCGAGGCGCTGGGGTTGTCGGGTGTTCGCCTGGACTCCAGTCGTGCCCATGCCGGCACCGGGCTGTTGCCGGTGCATGACGACGGCCGCGCGGCCAGCGAATACTCCAGCCTGGGCCTGACCGCCAAGCTGCGCTGGCAGGACGCACTGGTCAGCAGCGGCACCTTGCTGCCGAAGATTCCCGTGCTGGTCTACAACGACGGCCGCCTGCTGCCGCAGACCTTCCGTGGCACCCAGGTCGAATACAGCGGTATCGACCGGCTCTACCTGCATGCCGGGCACCTGGACAAGTTCAAGGCGCGCAACTCCACCGACAGCGTCGACATCATCCCCCAGGGCTACACCGGCAGCGAAGGCAGCGACTTCGACTTTGCCGGCTTGCGCTACGAGCTGAGCAAGCAATTGACCCTGAGCAGCTACTACGGCGAACTGCGCGACTTCTATCGCCAGCAGTTCTTCGGCCTGGTGCATTCGCTGCCGCTGGCGGCGGGGACGTTGACCAGCGACCTGCGCTATTTCATCAGTGACGACGCGGGCGCCGCACGCAATGGCCAGGTCGATGCGGACATGTTCAGCGGCCTGTTCACCTGGCGCCAGGGCGGTCATGCCCTTGGTTTCGGCTACCAGAAGGTCGAAGGCAGCACGGCCTTGCCCTATGTCAGCGTGAGCACGGTGTACTCGTTCAGCAACGCCAGCGTCGGCAAGTTCATCCAGCCGGGCGAGCGCACCTGGATGCTGCGCTACGACTACGATTTCGCCAGCGTCGGCGTGCCGGGGCTGAACTTCATGACCCGCTACTACCACGGCAGTGGTGGCGAATACCGGGGCGCGGATGCCCGTGAACACGAGACCAACACCCAGCTCAAGTACGTGGTCCAGGACGGAGTGTTCAAGGGCTTTGGCGCAGAGGTACGGCATGCGATCTCGCGCAGCACCTATGCCAGCGACCGGAACAATGTGCGTATCTACCTGACCTATGATCTGTTGCTCTGGTAGGTGACCTCATCGCTGGCAAGCCAGCTCCCACAGGTTGCTATGTCGAGCCTGGATCCTGCGGCCGGCCCGGAACCCCGTGGGAGCCGGCTTGCCGGCGATGAGGCCATCAGCTTCGACATCAACCTGGTAGTTGGGTTGTTCTTGCGGGCCTCATCGCTGGCAATGCCAGCTCCCACAGGTTCTTGTGCCTGACCT
>NZ_JBMDIJ010000156.1:0-6022 GCF_057808595.1 Pseudomonas sp. FG98
CCCGGAACCCTGTGGGAGCCGGCATTGCCGGCGATGAGGCCATCAGCCTCGACATATTCCCTGCTGGTCTGTGTTGTTCTTGCCGGCCCCATCGCTGGCAAGCCAGCTCCCACAGATTCCTGTGTCGAGCCTGGATCATGCGGTTGGCCCGGCACCCTGTGGGAGTCGGCATTGCCGAGGATGAGGCCATCAGCCTCGACATATTCCCTGCTGGTCTGTGTTGTTCTTACCGGCCCCATCGCTGGCAAGACCAGCTCCCACAAGTTTCTGTGTCAGGCCTGGATCCCGTGGTCGACCGGGATCCTGTGGGAGCCGGCTTGCCGGCGATGAGGCCCGCCCAGACAACATCAATCTCCAGCCGCCCCCCGCACCGCCTCGCTCAGCTCACTCCCATCCACCTCGGCAAAAGTCCGCCGCAGCATCCACCCGCTCAGCCAGTCCGGCGTCCAGCGCATGAACAGGTTGCGCAAATGCCAGCTGCGCCGGGTCAGCGGCACATACCAGCCGGCCATGCGCCAGGCCAAGGCCTGGAGAATGTCGATATCCGGGCGCAGGCGCGCTTCATAACGCTGCAACGCGGCAATGTCCTGGCTGCGCGCCAGTTCCTCGGCCAGCAGCCAGGCCCCGGTCAACGCCATGCTCGCACCGCGCCCGGAAGCCAGGGTCAGGCAGTGCGCAGCGTCCCCCAGCAATACCAGGCGACCCTGGTGCCAACTGGGCAAGTGCACCTGCATCAGGTGGTCCAGGTAAAAGCCTTCCGGCTGCGCTGCCAGCGCCGCCTGGATATCGCCATGGGCATGGGCGAACACCTCCTTCAACCACGCCGCCCGCTGCTCCCGAGGCACGCGCAAACCCTGGTCGTCCTGCCAGACGAACAACGCCGCCAGCAAATCCTCGCGCATGCCATACAACTCGACGGTGTAGCCCGGCTCCGAGAACGACACATGCCGCTCCCCGCCCCGCGCCTGTGCTCCCTCCAGAGTGAACGCGGCAGCGCTGTAGCCGAGGGACTTGAGGCACTCCTCATCGCTGGCGAAGTAGCGCTGGCGCAGGCTGGAAAAACACCCATCGGCCGCCACCACGAAGTCGAACGACTCGACCGAACCATCGTCGAACCGCACCTCGACGCCATTCGCATCCTGCGTCATTGACTCGACCTGACTACCAAAGCGAATCGGCACCGCCCCCTCCAGCGCCCGATGCAGCGCCAGCACCAAGTCATCCCGGCACACCGGTAACAGATTGGTCTGGCGCAGATGCTTGCGGTGGTCGATCAACAGCACGTCACGGCCCTGGCTATCGCGAAACTGGGTGCGCCCGAGTTCGACGCCCTTGGCCTCCAGCCCCGGCAGGATGCCCATGCGCCCGGCAATCTGGTAGCCAGCCCCGCCCAGGCTGAGGACGAAGCCGTCGCAGCGCAGGTCGGGGGCCTTTTCCACGATCTGCGGTGCAAAGCCCCGCTGCTTCAGCCACCAGGCGGCGGCCAGGCCGGCGATGCCGGCGCCTTGAATCAGAATCTTCACGGTGTGTTCCTGTTTTTTCGCTGACAACGATGCCCCCAAGGTTGCCGTGCGCCACACCACCCCGCGCGCGCGATCAGGCAGTCCACGCGCGTGATCAGCCCTTTAATGATAAGTGTTATCATTTCGACATCCTTCGCCCGGGCCTTCTGCCATGTCCCTCAATCACTACGTCGCCGACCAGCCCCTCTCCCCGACCTTCGCCAACCTGGCCGATGAAGAACTGGATATCCGCGTACTCGACCTGCTCACCGCCGAGGACTGCCGGATCCAGGCCAACAGCGGCCCGTCGCTGTCCATCGCCTATTACGCCGAAGGCGGCGGCTGGCGGCAGTTCGCCGATACCCCGTTCATGCTGCTCAGCCCGGATACCTGCTGCCTGTATCACGGCAGCGTGGCGATCGAAGGCGAAGGACTGCTGGCGGCCAATACCCGGGTGCGCGGGGTGAATATCAGCTTCGCCCCGCAGGTGTTGTGCCGCATCGGTCTCGACGAGCAACTGCTCGACCAGGCCGGGCTGTGGGAGCGGCGCATCTCCGGTGATGGCCACGCGCGGCTGGTGCAGTTCCCGGCGCCGACGGTGCTGCGCAAGGTCGGCATGGCCATGCTCGATTGCCAGTTGCAGGGCGTGGCACGGGAGATCTTCCTGCGTGGCAAGGCCTTCGAAATGCTCGGCGAGATGGTCGGCTACCTGCAAAGCGCCGCGCACCAGCCCAGCGTCGGTGCGCGGGATCGGGCGCGGATAGAACAGGCCCATGAGCTGCTGAAAAGCCGCCCCGCCGAGCCCTGGACCCTGGAATCGCTGGCCGATGCGGTGGCGCTCAATGTGCGAAAGCTCAAGCAGGGTTTTCGCCAGGTCTACGGCAAGGGCGCCTACGCCCTGCTCCAGGACCTGCGCATGGAGCTGGCCGCCGCGCGCCTGCAACGGGGCGAGCGGGTGGTGGATGCGGCGCTGGAAGTGGGCTACTCCAACCCCAGCCACTTCGCCAAGGTGTTCCGTCGCCATCACGGGGTCAGCCCCAGCGACTATCGCAGCCGCTGCGGTATCAGCGACAAATGATAATGACTATCAACAAATGACCCGATCGCGCGCGCCGACACCCTGATCGCGCGCGCAGCTCTTTCGCCGTGGCGCGACCATCTGGCGATCTCCAACGCCTCAGGTTATGTCCATGCAACGCTCCCTGCTCAGCCTCGCCGTGCTGTTCGCCATCGCCCCCGGCGCCTTCGCCGATTCGACCCTGACCCTCCCCGAATTGCAGGTCACCGCCAGCAAGCGGGTGCAGGCGCAGAACCAGACCGACCTGGCCCTGTCCGTGGCCACCGCCGATGACCTGCAACAAGCCAACGTCTATCGCACTGGCGAGCTGGAACGGGTGTTTCCCGAGCTGCTGGCGCGCAATACCGGCGCCGACCTGTTCCCCAGCCTGAGCCTGCGCGGCATTTCTTCGTCCGATCCGTACAACGGCCCGGTGGGCATCTATGTCGATGGCGTGCCGCAGTACCTCGGCACCTTCAACCAGGAGTTGCTGGACATCGAGCAGATCGAGCTGCTCAAGGGCCCGCAAGGCACCCTGTATGGCCGCAACGCCCATGCCGGCGCCCTCAACATCACCACCCGCCAGCCCGGCGAAACGCCCGAGGCGACCCTGCAAAGCCGCTTCAGCAACCTGCATCGCCAGGTCACCGCCAGCGGCTCGGCGCCGCTGGTGAGCGATCGCCTGTACCTGCAAGGCGCGCTGTACCACGACGACACCGACGGCGAGCTGACCCGCAGCGAGCACCACGGTGACAGCGACAACGGCGGCGGCCGGGTCGGCCTGCTGTTCAAGGCTACTGAAGACCTCAGCCTGCGCCTGGCCTATGCCCGCGACAAACTGCGCTCGTACAACGAGCAGTACCTGGCCGACGCCACCTACGGCCAGCGCCGGGCCAGCGTGCCGCTGATGGAATCGGTGTACACCCGCCGCGTCGAAAGCAGCAGCGCGACCCTCGACTGGAGCCTCAACGACAACTGGCGCCTGACCTCCATCAGCGCCCTGCAGAACTACCGGCATGAACGCCTGTTCGGCGACCTCGGCTTCCTCTGGCCGGAAACCCAGCGTACCGTCAGCCAGGAACTGCGCCTGGCCACCCAGGGCAGCGAGCGCGCCTGGGACCTGGTCGGCGGCCTGTACTGGCAGAACAGCAAGAGCGATTCGCGCCGCGTGCCCGATTCCTCGGCGCCCTTGTCCGGGCTCTACGGCCAGGCCGACAGCCACATCGAAAACACCGAAAAGGCCGTGTTCGGCGAATTCACCTGGCACCTGGCGCCACGCTGGGACCTGACCCTTGGCGCCCGCCACAGCCAGGAAAAGGCCGAGACCCGCTACGTCCAGCAAGGCGCGGCGTACACCCCGGGCTTCGAATACCGTGGCGACGATACATTCACCAGCACCACGCCAAAGATCGCCCTGGGCTTCCAGGCCACCCCGGACACCCGCCTGTACGCCTCGGTGAGCAAGGGCTTCAAGGCCGGCGGCTACAACCGCATCGGCGCCATCACCCCGGATGCCGTGGCCTATTCGCCGGAGAAGTCGCTGAACATGGAGGTCGGGATCAAGGCCAGCCTGCTGGACAAGCGCGTCTGGCTCAACGGCGCGCTGTACCGCATCGATATCGACGACGTGCAGCAGTTCATCGGCGATGCCGGCACCGGCACCCAGTCCCTGGCCAATATCGGCAAGGCGCGCAGCGAGGGCGCCGAGCTGTCGCTGGACTGGCTGGCCACCGATGCCACCCACGTCAAGGTCGCCGGCACAGTCAACCGCAACCGCATGCTCGACTCGGTGCGCCAGGGCAATCACCTCACCTACACCCCGCGGCGCACCCTGCGCGTGGCGGTCGACCACAGCCTGTTCTTCGACGGCCTGCTTGGCGAGATCCGTCCCGGCGTCGGCCTGAGCTACACCGGCAAGCACTACTTCGACGTCGACAACCAGGTCGCGCAAAGCGGCTACAGCCTGATCGACGCACGCCTGGCCTGGCTGCCGCAGCCCGATCTGGAACTGGCCCTGTACGGCAACAACCTCGGCGACAAGCTGTACCGCACCTATGCCTACCAGTCCGGCCCCGGCCAGCAGTTTTCGCAACCCGGCAACGGACGCGAGCTGGGCCTGAGCGTCAAGGCCGCGTTCTGAGATGGCTCGCTACCTGCCCTACTGGGCCTACTACCTGCACCAGGGCATGCTCACCGCTCTGATGTTGCAGGGGGTGACCGGTTACTTCCGCCACCAGGGGCTGGACCTGGCCAGCCTCAGCCTGCTGTCGCTGACCTTCCTGCCATGGATCGGCAAATGCTTCTGGGCGCCCTGGTGCGAGCGGCATTGCCTGGGGCTGCGCGGCAACCGCTACCTGGGCAGCCTGGTGGCGTTGCAACTGGGCATGGCCGCGGTGTTGCTGCTGATCGCCCTGCTCCGGCCGGAACAGGCATTGATGCCGATTCTCCTGGCGCTGATGCTGCTGGCGGTGCTTTCGGCGACCCATGACGTCTACGCCGATGCGATCACCATCACCAGCACCGACGCTCGCCAGCGTCCTTTTGCCAATGCCGCCCAGGTCGGTGGCAGCTACCTCGGCGTGGTGTTCGGCAGCCTGGCGTTTCTCTGGCTGGCCGAGCGTTGGGGCTGGCAGGCCGGGTTCCTTGGCATGGCGCTGCTGTCCTTGAGCTTGCTGCTGCCGTTGGCTTGGTTGCCAATCACTGGCGCACCGGTTCAGTCCAGACCGCCCCGGCTGGATCGGCAAACCCTGCGCGCGCTGTGGCCGGCGTTGTGCCTGGTGGCGATCTATTACCTGGCGATGCGCGGATTGATGGCGGTGCAGACCGTGCTGTTGCTGGATCGCGGGCTGGAGTTCGGCCAACTGGGGATGGTCACTACCTTATACGGCACCGTCGCCAGCGGCCTGGGCATCCTCCTCGGCAGCTGGATGGCGCGACGCCTCGGTGCCTGGCGCTGCCTGCTGCCGTGCATGCTGGTGCATGCGGGGATCAGTGTGGCGGCGGCGCTTGGAGTACGGATGTTCTCCTTGCCGAATTGGCTGGCCGTGTTCGCCCTGGTCAATGTCGCGGCGGCGATCGGCTTCGTCACCTTGTACACCCTGCTGATGGGCCAGGTGCGTGCGCATCAGCCGGCGTCGGATTACGCACTGTTCCAGTCGGTGGATGCGGCGGTGGCGATGCTCGCTTCGCTGGCGGCCATGCAGGTGGCGCACCGGGTGGGTTATGGCGGGCTACTGGCGGGGTTGGCGGTGGTGGCCGTGGTCTGTGTCTGGCCGGCGCGGGGGTTGTGCAAACGGCTGGAGCTGATGGCCTCATCGCCGGCAAGCCGGCTCCCACAGGGTTCCGGGTCAGCCGCATGATCCAGGCCTGACACAGAAATCTGTGGGAGCAGGCATTGCCAGCGATGGAGCCGGCAAGAACAATTCAGCAAGATCGATGTCGAGGCTGATGGCCTCATCGCCGG
>NZ_JBMDIJ010000157.1:0-5843 GCF_057808595.1 Pseudomonas sp. FG98
GCCGCTCCCACAGGGGGTCGTGTTGTGCTTGATCGAGATGTGTAGATACCCATGCAGCGATGAGACCCTAAAGTGCACCATCAATGCCCGGCGGCCCCCACCAGAACGGGGCACTGCACCTGGTCGATCACCTTGCCACTGACCGACGGATCCAGCAGCCGCCCCAGCCGCGACAGGTGCCGATGGCCCATGACGATCAGCTCGCAGTCCAGCTCCCGGGCCTTGGCGACGATGGCCTCCACCGGCCCGCCGGTCGCCAGGCTGCCGCTGCAGTCGGCAAAGCCCGCCTCGCGCAACGCCCTGACTGCCTCACCCACCGCCCGTTCGGCCAGTTGCTGTTCATCGCAGGCCGCCGGGTATTCCTCCAGCTCGCCACGGGTGTAGGGCGCGGGGTGGTCGTGCACCGCGAAGGTGCTGTCGATCGCCAATAGCACATGCAACTGGTGCAATTCCGGGCGGCAGTAGCGCCGCGCCAGGTCGAGCAGGGCGGTGCAGGCGGGGGAGGCATCGATGGCGATCAGGACCGGACGGGACATGCGGATTCCTTGGGCAAGAAAAGGACAGGGCATTCTCAGCCCATCGCCACACCCGGATAAATGGCCCGACACGCACTGGAATGTTGCGTCAGACGCAATCCACCGAGCTGCTAAGATCGCGTTTCCATCATTCGCCAAACGGAACCCGGCCATGCAACTCCCGGACATGAACCTGCTCGTCGCCCTCGATGCCCTGCTCGACGAGGGCAGCGTGGTCGGCGCCGCCCAGCGCATGAACCTGAGCCCGGCGGCGATGAGCCGGACCCTGAGCCGCATCCGCGAAGCCCTCGGCGATCCGATCCTGGTGCGTGCCGGCCGCGGCCTGGTGCCGACTCCCCGGGCCCTGGCCCTGCAGGAGCAGGTGCGGGTGCTGGTAGAGCAGGCCGGCCAGGTGTTTCGCGGCGGCGACGAGGTCGACCTGCCCAACCTCGACCGCGCCTTCAATATCCGCACCAACGACCTGTTCATCGCCCTTTATGGCGCGCAGTTGCTCCGCGCCATGCACGAGCAGGCGCCGCGAACCGTGCTGCGCTTCGTCCCGGAAAGCGGCGGCGACGACGACGCGGTGCTGCGCGACGGGCGCACCGATCTGATCATCAGTTCGAGCATCGACCTCGGCCCGGAGATCAAGGTGCAGAGCCTGTTCAACACCATCTATGTCGGCCTGGCCCGGCGCGACCATCCGATCTTCGATGGCGAGATCACCCCCGAGACCTTCGCCGCCTTCCCGCAGATCAGCGTGTCGCGGCGCGGCCGGGCCAACGGGCCGATCGATGTCGAGCTGGCCAACTACAAGGTGCAGCGGCGGGTGGCGCTGATCACCCCGAGCTTCCACTCGGCGATGTTCTCCCTGCCGGCCTCCGACCTGATCCTGCCGATGCCGGCCAATATCCTTAACAGCGTGCACCGCCTCGGCCTGCCGCTGCGCTCGTTCGAGATCCCGCTGCCGATGGAACGGGTTACGGTGATGCAGGCCTGGCACCCGCGTTTCCACAATGATCCGGCCCACCGCTGGCTGCGCCAGACCCTGAAAACCTGCTGCGAAGTCGATCCTTGACCGACGGATTGCGTTTGGTGCAACTGTAAACTGCCCATAAGTCAGTTTTCGTCAGCATTCGGGGTTTTTAGACTTCCTCCAGTCAATTTGTTGCTGGAGATTTCTGATGACTTCCCTGTCCGCGCCCCTTGCCGCGCCAGCCGCCCCGACGGCGGCCGCACCTGCGCAACCGGCGTTCGGCCTGCGGGTGGTGGTCGGTCTGTTCGGCGTGCTGCTGGCGGTGCTCTGCGCCGGGCTCAACGAGATGGTGACCAAGATCGCCCTGGCCGATATCCGTGGCGCCATGGGCATCGGCGCCGACGAAGGCGCCTGGCTGGTGGCGGTGTACGCTGCTGCCTCGGTGTCGGCCATGGCCTTCGCACCGTGGCTGGCGACCACCTTTTCCCTGCGCCGCTTCACCCTGTCCGCCATCGGTCTGTTCGCCGTGCTTGGCCTGCTCCAGCCCTACGCCCCGGACCTGCACAGCCTGATGCTGCTGCGCATCCTTCAGGGCCTGGCCTCCGGCGCGCTGCCGCCGATGCTGATGAGCGTAGCCCTGCGCTTCCTGCCGCCGGGGATCAAGGTCTATGGCCTGGCCTGCTACGCCCTGACCGCCACCTTCGGGCCCAACCTCGGTACGCCGCTCGCCGGTCTGTGGACCGAGTACGTCGGCTGGCAGTGGTCGTTCTGGCAGATCATCGTGCCGTCGCTGCTGGCGATGTTCTGCGTCGGCTGGGGCCTGCCCCAGGACCCGCTGCGCCTGGAACGCTTCCGCCAGCTGGACTGGCGCGGCGTGCTGCTCGGCCTGCCGGCGATCAGCTCGCTGGTGCTCGGCCTGAGCCTGGGCGATCGCTGGGGCTGGTTCGACTCTCCACTGATCTGCTGGCTGCTTGGCGGCGGTCTGTTGCTGCTGGTGCTGTTCCTGTTCAACGAATGGTCCGAGCCGCTGCCGTTCTTCCAGTTGCGCATGCTGCAGCGGCGCAACCTGAGCTTTGCCCTGCTGACCCTGGCTGGCGTGCTGATCGTGCTGTCCGCAGCCATCAGCATTCCCTCGGCCTACCTCGCCCAGGTCCAGGGCTATCGCCCGGCGCAGACCAGCCCGCTGATGCTGCTGGTGGCGATGCCGCAACTGATCTCGCTGCCGCTGGTGGCGGCGCTGTGCAATATCCGCGCGGTGGACTGCCGCTGGGTGCTCGCCACCGGCCTGGGCATGCTCGCCCTGGCCTGCATCGGCGGCACCCAGCTGACCTCGGAGTGGATTCGCGACAACTTCTACGTGCTGCAACTGCTCCATGTGTTCGGCCAGCCGATGGCGGTGCTGCCCCTGCTGATGCTCTCGACCAACGGCATGACCCCGCAGGAGGGCCCGTTCGCCTCGGCCTGGTTCAACACGGTCAAGGGCCTGGCTGCGGTGATCGCCGGCGGCTTGCTCGATGCCCTCGGCACCCTGCGCCGGCATTTCCACTCCACCCATCTCGCCGACAGCCTGGGCAACGCGCCGCTGCTCGACGACAGCGCCGCTGGCCTGGCCAAGCGCATTCATGAACAGGCCCTGGTGCTGACCTCGGCCGACCTGTACCTGGTCATGGCCTGCATCGCCGTGGCCCTGATCTGCCTGATTCCCTTCGTGCCTACCCGGGTCTATCCACCGCGTGCGGTGGCCTGAGCCCGGAAGAATTAGAGACTTGCCGACATGACCAACACCCGCAAGAACATCCTTATCGGCTCGGTGCTCGCCATCGCCGTCCTCGCTGCCCTCGGCGGCCCGCACCTGCTGGGCAACGACCACCGCCAGGGCACCAACGATGCCTATGTGATCGCCGACTACACGGTGGTCGCACCCAAGGTCGCCGGTTTCATCAAGGAGGTGCTGGTGGACGACAACCAGCAGGTGAAAGCCGGGCAACTGCTGGCGACCATCGACGACCGCGATTACCAGGCCGCGCTGGATGCCGCCCAGGCCCAGTTGCTGGTGGCCCGGGCACAGAGTGTCGACGCCCGCGCCACCCTTGAGCGCCAGGCCGCGCTGATCGCCCAGGCCGACGCGGCGGTCAAGGCGGCGCAGGCGGAAGCGGCTTTCGCCGACCATGAAGTGACCCGCTACAGCCGCCTCGCCGAACAGGGCGCCGGTACCGTGCAGAACGCCCAGCAGGCGCGCAGCCGGGTCGACCAGGCCCGGGCCCGTCTGGCCAACGCCCAGGCGGCGCTGCTGGCGACGCGCAAGCAGGTGGATATCCTCGACGCCCAGGTCGCCAGCGCCGACGGCCAGCTCAAGCGCGCCGAAGCCGGCCTGGAAAAGGCCAACCTGGATCTGTCCTATACCCGCATCGTCGCCCCGGTGGACGGCATGGTCGGCGAGCGCGCGCTGCGCGTCGGCGCCTACGTCAATCCCGGTGCGCGCCTGCTGTCGGTGGTGCCGCTGGACCAGGCCTATGTGGTCGGCAATTTCCAGGAAACCCAGCTGACCCATGTGCAGCCCGGCCAGCCGGTGAGCATCAGCGTCGATACCTTCTCCGGCGAGACCCTGCGCGGTCATGTGCAGAGCATTGCCCCGGCTACCGGGGTGACCTTCGCCGCGGTCAAGCCGGACAACGCCACCGGCAACTTCACCAAGGTGGTCCAGCGCATTCCGGTGAAGATCGTCTTCGACGCCGACCAGCCGCTGCTGGAGCGCCTGCGGGTGGGCATGTCGGTGGAAGCGGTGATCGACACCCGAGGCGATGTCCTCGCCGGCAAGGAGGTCACTGCGCGATGAACAGCCTGTTTCGCCTCAGCCCGCTGCTGCTCGGCTTAGTCCTCGCCGGTTGCACCCTGGGCCCGGATTTCCAGCGCCCCGATAGCCAGGCCCCCGAGCAGTGGGCGCCCTTGCAAGGCGAGGCCGCGGCCAGCCAGCCGGCCGCCGAACCGCTGGAACTGCGCTGGTGGGACAGCTTTCACGATGCCCGCCTCAGCGCCCTGATCGACAAGGTCGCGGCCAACAACCTCGACCTGCGCATGGCCAGCGCGCGCCTGCTGCAAAGCCGCGCCCTGCGCAGCAGCATCGCCGCCGATGAAACCCCATCCGTCGGCCTCAGCGGCGGTTACAGCCGGGCGCGCAACAGCGCCGAAGGCCTGAGCGACCCGTCGGGCAATGCCGGCAAGGCGGCCTATAACCTGTGGCAGGGCGACCTGGTCGCAGGCTGGGAGCTGGACCTGTGGGGCCGGGTACGGCGCCAGGTCGAGGCGGCCGATGCCTCGGTCGAGGTGGCGGAAAACGATCGTCGCGGCGTACTGCTGGCGTTGCTGGCGGAAACCGCCGGCGACTACATCCAGTTGCGTGCGGTGCAACACACCCTGGCGGTGACCCGCGACAACCTGAAGGTCGCCCAGCACAGCCTCAAGTTGTCCAACGACCGTCAGGCACAAGGCGTCGCCACCCGCCTCGACGTGGCCCAGGCCAGCGCCCAGGTGGCCTCCATCGAAGCGCGCCTGCCGACCCTGGAAGCGCGCCAGGCCGACCTGATCAACGCCCTCGGCCTGCTCGCCGCCGAGCCGCCGCGCACGCTGCAAGGCGAACTGCTGGAAAGCACCGAACTGCCGGCGCCGCAGCAGCGCTTCGCGATCGGCGTACCGTCCGAGCTGGCCGAGCGCCGTCCCGATATCCGCCGGGCCGAAGCCCGGCTGCATGCGGCTACCGCCAGCATCGGCGTGGCCAAGGCGGACTTCTATCCGAGCATCCGTCTGTCCGGAAACTTCGGTTTCCAGGCCATGCAGCTCAGTGACTTCGGCGCCTGGGACTCGCGCCGGTTCGCCATCGGCCCGCAGCTCTCCCTGCCGATCTTCGAGGGCGGGCGCTTGAGCGGCATGCTCGAACTGCGCGAGGCGCAGCAGCAGGAAGCGGCGTTGAACTACCGCAAGGTGGTGCTCGGCGCCTGGCATGAAATCGACGATGTGCTACGCCTGTACAACGCCAGTCAGTTGCGTCGCGACCATCTCGCCGAGGCGGTGCGGCAGAACCGTATTGCCCTGGACACGGCGCAGCGGCAGTACGTTGAAGGGGCGGTGGATTTCCTCAATGTGCTCAGCGTGCAGGGCGCGTTGCTGGCCAGCGAAGAACAGTGGATCGACAGCTCGGCGGCGGTGTCCCAGGCATTGGTCGGACTGTACAAGGCGCTCGGTGGCGGCTGGCAGGCGTTCGACCTGGCTGAAGCTCCGCAAGTGGCCAAACACCCGTGAACCTTGTGGGAGCTGGCTTGGCAGCGATTGCTGTAGTGTATTGACCATTGCAATCG
>NZ_JBMDIJ010000158.1:0-5689 GCF_057808595.1 Pseudomonas sp. FG98
GCTTGATCGAGATGTGTAGATACCCATGCTCATCGCTGGCAAGCCAGCTCCCACAAGGTGGACTGCCACAGTAGCTGTGCTCGACGCGGTCCCTGTGGGAGTCGGCTTGCCGACGATGAGGCCAGCAGTCACACCCTCAGCACCAGTACCGATTCCAGCTCAGAACGTCCCGCGCAACGTCAGCATGTAGTTGCGCGGTTCCCCATACCAGTTGTTGAACGCATTAGTCCCGACACTGCGGTAGTAGGTCTTGTCGAACAGGTTGTTGCCGTTCAGCGACACCGTCCAGTGCTCGTCCACCTTGTAGTCCACCAGTGCATTCCACACTGCGTATCCCGCCTGCTCGTACTCGAACGGATTGACCGTGGTGATGATCTGCCCCTGGTCGCCCTTAACACTCGACGTGCCGCTGACGTAGTTGCGGCTCTGGATGGTCGCGCCAGCCCCGACTTTCCAGCGCGCCCAATCGCCTGGCAACTGATAGCTGGTGAACACCTTGAACAAGTGCTTGGGCGTCTGCGTACTCAGTGGCTTGCCGACATTCGAGGCCGTACCGGTCTTCAACTGCTTGTTGAGGTTGAAGGTGTAGCCCGCACCGATTTGCCAGCCGGTCAGGAGTTCGCCGCTGATCTCGGCATCGAAGCCCTTGCTGACCACCTTGCCCGCCGCCTCGTAGCAGCACGGATTGCCTTCCGAAGCCTCGGCGGTGACCAGCATGTATTCGTTCTCGCGCTTGGTGTAGTACGCCGCCAACGCCAGGTTAAGACGCTTGTCGAACAGCTCGGCCTTGGTCCCCAGCTCGTAGGTATCACCGGTCATGGGCTCAAGAGACTGGTGGTTAGTATCGAGGTAGTTGGTTTGCGGCGAGAAGATCCGGCTGTAGCTGGTGTACAGCGTCCATTGCTCGTTGAGGTCGTAGACCAGCCCGCCGTAAGGCGTGATCACCCCGCTTTCGCTGCCGCCGGTGGGATAGACCTTGCCATCGCCCGGGGTCACGCTGGTGATGTTGTCGTCATAGTCCGAGTAACGTGCGCCGACGATCAGCTTCAGCGGCTCGGCCAGTTGCAAGCGCAGGGTCGAATAGGCGCCGGATTTGCGCTGGTTCCACGCCGGGAAGGTGATGTACAGGCCAGGCAGCGGCCCTTCCGGCATACCGGCGATATCACTGTTGCCGATGCTTACCGGAGTACTCTGCATGCCCAGGCGGTAGGAGTCGAAGCTGCGGCGGGTTTCCTGGTGATCGACGCCGAAGAGGATCTCATGGTCCAGGCCGAAGGCGCTGAAATGGCCGGCGACATTGGCGTCGTAAAGATCCTGGTCGATGCTGTAGTCGCGCGCCCAGCGCTGGAAGTTGGAACCGACGCCGGTCGTCTCGTCCACGGTCCCGGTGGCCTGGCCGATGTTCTGGGTCACGTCCTGGTGATAGCGGCTGTAACTGGCGCTGCCCTTCCACTGTTCGTTGAAACTGTGCTCCAGCTTGGCAAACAGCTCGTTGGTGGCGTAGCGGGCGCTGGACCAGTCGGCACTCAGCGAGGTATCCCGCGACAGACCGATATCGCCGCCAGTGTTGTAGCGCGGCAGGCCGCTGTCCCAGTAGCCGTTGATCTTGCGCCACTGATGGCTGCCGCCGAAGGTCAGCAGGGTATCGGCAGCCAGGTCCGCTTCAAGGACACCGTAGAAGACGTTCTTCTCGCTGCTGGTGGTGTCGTAGAAATAATCGCGGTCCTCCGCCGCCGCGACTGCGCGCCCGCGCAAGGCCCCGTCGAAGCCGAGAGGGCCGGTGATGTCCAGCTCCTGACGATAGTTGTCCCAGGACCCAGCCGACGTAGTGGTCTTGAACTGGTTGTAGGCCAACGGCTTCTTGCGCACCAGGTTAAGGGTACCGCCAGGCTCTCCGGTGCCGCTGAACAGGCCATCGGAGCCACGCAGGACCTCGACATGATCATAGATCGCCAGGTCCGCCAAGGACTGGTAGTTCTGCTGGCGAATCGCCGGGGCGTTGCCGTCCGTCTGGATGCTTGTGACCTGGAAACCACGGGAATAGAAGCTCGCGTCCACATCGTTGCCGCCGACCACGGTAACCCCGGTGAGCTTGTCCAGGGCCTGGTTGACGTTGCTCAGACCCTGGTCCTCGATGTTCTGCCGGGTCAGTACCGACACTGACTGGGGAATCTCGCGCAGGGCCTGGGGCGTCTTGCCGCCGACGCTGACCGCGCCGGTGGTATAGGAGCCGCTGTTCTCGGTGACCTCACCGAGGCCGACGCCCTTTACCAAAGTGGGTCCCAACTCCAGCGCACCGGTCTGCGGCACCGGCACCAGGCTGTAGCGCCCCTCCGCCTCGCGACGGACTTGCAGGCCACTGCCTGCCAGCAGTCGTTCAATGCCTTGCTCGAAGGAGTAGTGCCCCTGAATGCCCTGGGTGCTCAGGCCCTGGGTCTGCGCCGAGCCGAACGACAGGGTCACGCCGCTGGCGGCTGCGAACTGGCTGAGGGCAGTGCCCAAGGGACCGGCGGCAATCGCATAGTCCTGGTCCTGTGCCCAGGCTGCGTTGGCGACCAGGGCAAGCCCCAGCAACGCCCGCTGGATGTTGGACCGCAGGGCGGTCTTGCGGAAAAGGTGATTCATTTGACGCTTCCTGTGCCGTGGCGATGAAGGCGGCTGACAAACCGCTCTACAAGGGGAGCCGAATGGAAATGAGAATCGGCAAGGAAGAAATCCGGATTTTTTTCACCGCGACGGTCACGCCCGCTCGAACCGGGTCCAGTAGCGAGAAAATCCGCGCAGCCGTACCGGCAGGGAAACCGGCAGGTTGGCCAGTACGCCATCGATATCATCGAGGCGGAAAGCGCCGGAAATCCGCAGCCCGCCGACATCGTCCGAACATCCCAGGTAGCCGGGGCGATAGCGCGACAGCTCCTGCAGGAAGTCATCCAGACGCCAGTCGATGGCGACCAGCAGCCCGCGAGTCCAGGCGCTCGTCTCGACCCCGGCGGCACGCAAAGGCCCGACATCCTCATTGGTGAAGGTGAGCGCCTGGCCCTCCGTCACCCTTTGCACCAGAGTCGCGCTGCCCCGTGGTCGCACTTCGACGGCATGGGCCTGGACCGACACTGTGCTGAAGCCCTGCTGCAGGCGCACATCGAAGCGCGTCCCCAGCGCCAGCACCCGGCCATGGGGCGTCTGCACCGACAGCGGACGAGCCCAGGCATCGCCGGCGGTGCTGATGAAGATCTCACCCTGGCGCAACTGGATCAGGCGCTGATGATCGTCGAACGCAATATCCACCCGGGTATCGGTGTTCAGTTCCAGGCTGCTGCCATCAGCGAGGATGACCTTGCGTCGCTCGCCGGTACGGGTGGCGAAATCGGCACTGTACGGCGACGCGCGATAGCCATCGAAGGTCGCCGCCCCAGCCCCCAGCAGCAACAGCAGTTTCAGCCCATGGCGCCGCGGGATGCCCATTTGCGAAAGCACCGGCATGGCTACGTCCTGGGGAATACCGTGCAACTGCTTTTGCAGGCGCTCGATGCGGGCCCAGGCACTGGCATGCTCCGGCCGCTCGTGCAGCCAGCGCTGCCACTCCTGACGCTGCTCGGTGCTGACCTCGGCATCGTGCAGCAGCAGGTACCACTGCACCGCCGCCTGCAGGTCGGCCGTGCCCGGCAGGCGGGGTGGGGTCAGTCGTCCATCAGCAGGATGCATTGCATCAAGGCCTTTGCCAGGTGGTTCTTCACTGTCGTCACCGACAGCCCGAGACGCTTGCCGACCTCGACGTAGCTCAGGCCGTCGAGTTGCACCATCAGGAAGATCTGCCGGGTGCGCACGCCGAGACCATCGAGCAATTCATCGATGGCCAGCAGCGCCTCGATGATCTGGTGATGGGTTTCCGGAGAGATCTGCACAGGTTCGGGACGGGCCGCGAGGGCGTCGAGATAGGCCTGTTCCAGCACCCGGCGGCGGGCCTTGTCGATCAGCAGGCCGCGGGCGATGGTCACCAGGTAATGGCGCGGTTCGCGCAGTGCCGGCAACTGGCGCAGGCTCAAGACCCGGACAAAGGTGTCCTGGGCCAGGTCGGCGGCATCGGCGCTATTGCCGATGCGATTGCGCAGCCAGCCCTTGAGCCAGCCGTGGTGGTCGCCGTAAAGCTGTTCGATGTCCGCTGGCGGTAAAGCCTTGCTTCCTGCATCCATGATGAGAAGTCACAAATGGTAATAACTCTCAATATTGTCTGCATATTGCTGGAGCGGGTGCAAGGGGCATCTTCCTTGGCCTCTCGGGCCTCATCGCTGGCAATGCCAGCTCCCACAGGTTTCTGTGTCGGGCCTGGATCATGCGGCTGGCCCGGAACCCTGTGGGAGCCGGCGTTGCCGGCGATGAGGCCATAAACAGCACCCTCACTCCTCGATCCGCAACCATTCCCAGCGCTCGCGATAGCTTTCGGCCTTGCGCCGGAACATCTGCGGCTGGTCGTTCAGCGGATTGCTGCGCAACACCCCCTGCTGCAGATCATCCAGTCCCCAGGTGCTGTACAGCTCGCCGCTGCGCACATCGAGGCCAATGCAGGTCGAGCGCACCAGGTAGCGGTCGATGCCGTCGGTGACCTTGAGCAAGGGCGCATAGGGCACGCCGAACTTCTCTTCGTACCAGAGGTGGACCCGCGCCTGGTTGCGCACCTCGACCAGCTCGGCGAACTCGCCGCAGGCTGCGCGGACTCGCTGGATCACTCGATCCTCGGCTTCCCAGGACAGGTCATGGTCGAAGTAGATGACGTCGTAGTCCTTCACCCCCCAGCCCGGCTCGCGGCCGATCTTCAGGTTCCACAAGGCCTGGAACAGGCAGCCGGCGGTAAGCATGCAGTGTGGCAGGTCGAGGCCGACCAGCAGGTCCATCAGCCGGGCATTGAGCGGGTTCTTCATGGCCATGGCGACCAGCGCCTGCGCGGTCAACTGGCTCATCAGATGGCCTCGTCACGGGTCGGCGGCGGCATTTCCCAGACCGACGGCGGCAGGTCGAACAACTTGTCGAAATCGAAGCGCAGGCTGTCATCGCGCAGGCCGATCACCATCACCACCAGCAGCAACAGCGCCAGCCCGCCTTCCGGCAGGCTCCAGCGCGGCACCTCGACGTTGCGCCCGCGGCTGCACCACCAGGCCTGACCAATGCAGAACGCGGCGATGGATAGGGCCCAGAGGTAATAACCGGGGGCAAAGCCGATGACGTCGTGGAAGCTGTAGTTGATGTTGTCGGGCAGGCGCTGGATAGCGTGGCTGGTCACCGCCAGGTACAGCGCCCAGAGGCCGAGGAACAGCGAAAACCAGCGCACCCGTCGGCGCAGGAGCAGGGCGAAACCGTAGAGCGGGTTGGCGAACCAGCCGAACAGGCCGAAGACCACGCCCCACGGTCCCTGGAACAGGGCCTGCAAGGCGGTGACCACATTGCCGCCGCCGAGATCGACGGCATCCAGGCACAGGGCCAGGAGGTAGAGCAGAAGACTGAGGGTGACGTAGAGACGCGCCATGCGGCGACCTTGGGTACAGGGGATAAGCCCGGACAATACAACAGTTTGTGGTGTTGTTGATGGCCCCATCGCTGCATGGGTATCTACACATCTCGATCAAGCACAACACGAACCCGTGTGGGAGCGGCTGTTAGCCGCGATTGGCCGCAAAGCGGCCATAAAACCTGTGCA
>NZ_JBMDIJ010000159.1:0-5588 GCF_057808595.1 Pseudomonas sp. FG98
GAGCTGGCTTGCCAGCGATGCGCCGCGCGGGCGGCGCTCGATCTCAAGGGCGCTGGAAAAATCAAGGCAGGCACCTGTCAGCCCTGACGCAATCTCAAGACGAACCTTCCCGGACCACAAGGCCGACACCGCCCCCCGTGGTGTCATATAAAGCGACGAAAAGCGCGTAATTTCCGCCTTTCTTGTAGGCAATTTCCCAAGCATACTCCCACGCCCTTCAAGCGGTTGCGCTCATGGAAATCCACACCTAGTCTCCGCCGGTCGTTGCAAATTCAACGACCGGCTTTGACAGGCCGGGATTGCATGAACGCTGGCTACCGTTATGGCGGCTGTGCGTGTGGGCACCTTCGGGTGCGCCAGGATTCTCATGCTCTCTGGTCTGTCAACCCGCGCACAGCTGCCACCCACCTGTTTGACAGCAGGTTTTCTTCTACCTACTCAAGAGCATGAGATCACCATGAAGAAACTTGTCCCCGACCCACCCTCCCGCCTCACCACAGTCCACACCCACTTCGCCAATTGCCACGGCCATCATCCTCCGCTGTTCGCCGTCTGCGACGGCGCCGATATCGGTGATGCACTGGCACACCTGGCCGCATCCTTGAAATCCGCAGCAGAGACCAACGCCCAGATGTGCGACCTGGCCGATCATCGCTACGGTGATTTGCTGTGGGCGACCCAGCAGTCGCTGGAGATCTCCCAGGCACTGGTGGCGTCGCTGCTGAAAGCGGTCGAGCGGTAACAGAGGCCTGGACTCATCGCTGTAGGGCATACAGCGATGAGGACACAGAAACGCGCCTACCCGGAAAGCGGATCATCGCTGCGAAGTGCATGTCGATGTTTTTCTAGCGCCCTCAAGATCGAGCGCCGCCCGCGCGGCGCTTCGCGAGCAAGCTCGCTCCCACGTTTGTTGCAACGTACCTATGCCTGTCAGGCCATAGTTGTTCGCTTTGTTTGTACGACGCGGTACCGAGTCGAACCCAACAGCCTCCCCGCGATAGATCGCCATAAGACAAAGGCTGGCAACTCAGATCCAACAGGCAATGGCACGTTGCAACAGACGTGGGAGCGAGCTTGCTCGCGAAGCGCCGTGCGGACGGCGCTCGATCTTGAAGGCGCCAGAAAAACACCGGCATGCGCTTCGCGATGCGCCGCGCGGGCGGCGCCCGATCTCAAGGGCGCTGGAGAAATCAAGCCAGGCACATGGCTGCCCTGATGCGATCCCCAGCCGCCCTCCCCCTCAAAACCGCGTACGCATCGTAAACATCAGATTCCGCGGAGTTCCAAAGTACGTGCTGTTCTCCACCGTCCCCGTCTGCGAGTAGTAGGTCCGGTCAAACAGGTTCTCCACATTCACCGACAGATTGACGTTCTCATTCAGGTCATAACCGACCCGCGCGTTGTACACCGCATAGCCACCCGTCTCGTTCTTCACGCCAGTACCCGGCACGGTGTCGATGTAGCGGCCATACACGCCACTCTGGATATTCCCGCCCAGACCAACCTGCCACTTGGACCATTCACCCGGCAGTTGATAGTTGGCCCACAGCCGCAGCATGTGTTCCGGCATCGCAGTGAGGAAGGCAGTGCCCTCCAGCGCGACGTTATCGGGGTTGCGCACGTACTGGCTGCGGTTGTAGGTGTAGCCGGCACTCAGCTCCAGCCCCGGCAGCACCTTGCCCGAGACTTCCGCCTCGAACCCTTCGGAACGCACCTTGCCACCGGCGACGTAGCAGCGGCAGGTGGCCGGCTGGGTCTGGTCGGTCTGGGCGCGGCCGGAGTAGTTGGTGCGGAAGATGGCGAAGGCGGTGTTCAGTGCGCCGTCGTACAGCTCGCCCTTGATCCCCAGTTCGTAGGACTCGCCGGAACGCGGTGCCAGCGGGTTGCCGGCGGCGGTTTCGTAGCTGAGCTGCGGGGTGAAGATCTCGGAGTAGCTGGCGTAGGCCGACCATTCCGGGTCGAGCGCATAGACCAGGCCGTAGAACGGCACCACCTTGGCGTTGGTCTTCTGCCCGGTGAGGGTGTGCCGGCCATTGAGTTCGTTGAGCTGGTCCTGGGAGTAGTCCCACCAGCTGACCCGGGCACCGACGATCAGGTCCAGCGGGTCGATGACGTTGACCCGCAGCGAGCCGTACACCCCTTGCTGGTCGAGGGTGGCGGTGGTGGTGCGGTACTTGTCGGTGAGGTCGTATTTGGGCGGATCGAACTGGGTGATGTCCGGGATGAAGTCGTAGGCGCCGTCGTACCAGGTCACGTCGTAGCGCGCCGCCACGCGTTTGCTGTGGGAGACGTTGCCGCCAAGGATCAGCTCGCTGCGCCGGCCCAGCAGTTCGAAGTTGCCGTTGAGGAACAGGTCGCTGTTGTACTGGTAGTTGTTTTCGCCACGGCCTTCGGCCCAGTTGTAGGCGCCGGAGTTGTCCACCGGGTCGATCAGGCCACCGGTGTTGCTGTAAAGGGCGTCGAGGTTGAGCCGGGTGTAGTTGCTGGCGAGGGTGACTTTCCAGTCGTCATTGAGCTGGTGCTTGGCCTCGATGAACACCTGGGTCGATTCGACGTCGTTGTAGTCCGAGGGCGAGCTGAGGTTGGTGGAGCGCTTGAAGTCGATCTTCGAGCCGTCGCGGTAGCTGGGCAGGCCCCAGTCCATGGTCGCGTGGTTGTTGGCGTTCTGGTAGTTGAAGCCGACGCTGAGCAGGGTGTCCGGGGTCAGGTCGAATTCCAGCACGCCGTAGGTGGAGGCGCGCTCGCTCTTGCCCTCGTCGTAGAAGTAGTGGCGCGAGCCGTAGGCGGTGGCCAGGCGGCCGCGCACGGTCTTGGCGTCGTTCAGCGCGCCCTGCACGTCCACTTCCTGGCGGTAGTTGTCCCAGCTGCCGGCCTGGGTGACGGTGTTGATCTGGAACTCGGCGCCGGCGCGCTTGCGCACCAGGTTGATCGCGCCGCCCGGCGAGCCCGCGCCCTGGAACAGGCCGGACGAACCCTTGAGCACTTCGACCCGCTCGTAGGCGATCAGGTCGGTCCAGTTCAACGAGGTGATGCCGGTGCTGGTACCGGCAGGAATCGGGATGCCGTTGATCTGGAAGTTGTCGATCTCGAAGCCGCGGGCGTAGGGCTGGTTGTCGCCGTTCAAGGCACCGTAGGCGACCACGCCCTGGACGTTGTTGTAGACGTCGTTGAGGGTGGTGATGTTCTGGTCCTTGAGGCGCTGGGCGGTGAGCACCGTGACCGTCTGCGGGATTTCCTTGAGGCTGCGCTCGCTCTTGCCGATGGTCACCGCGCCGGTGGTGTAGGAACGGGTGTACTCGGTGTTCACCCCGAGGGTCTCGCCGTTGATGCTGGTGGGCGCCAGTTGCAACGCGCCGCTCGGGTCGGCGGCAGGCTGCAGCAGGTAGTTGCCCTGGGCGTTGCGGATCACGGTGAGGCCGGTGCCGGCGAGAATCCGCGCCAGGCCCTGCTCGACGCTGTACTGGCCTTGCAGGCCGGCGCTGGTCTTGCCGCTGGTGAGGCGTGCGTCGGTGGACAGCGGGATCGCCGCCTGCCGGCCGAACTGGCTGAGGGCCTGGTCGAGCGGGCCGGCGGCGACGCTGAAGACGCGTACCGCGCTGGCTTCGGACACGCTGCTGTCGGCCTGGGCGGGGAGGTTGAAACCGAGCAGCAGGCTGCCGGCCAGGGTCAGGTGCAGGGCCGAGGCGCGGGTGTCGTGGATGGCGCGAGCCAGCGGGTGGAAACGATGCGTCATGGAGAGCTTCCGGGAGGGTCAAGGGGGCCGCGTCAGCAGCGGGATTACCCCTAGGCCAAGCGAGCGCGGAAAATCTGCCGGTCTGGCGAAAAAAAATTTATCCGGCCTGCCGTGGCACGACCGTGACCCAGTAGCGCGTGCGGCGCTGGACGCCGACAGGCAGGCTGTCCACCAGTTGCGAGAAGATCCGCTCGGGGTCATCCAGCGGGAAAGACCCGGTCAGGCGCAGCTCGGCCACTGCCGGGTCGCAGCGCAGGATGCCGCGGCGATGGCGGGCCAGTTGCGCGACGAAATCCGCAAGGCGCATGCGCTCGGCAACGATGAAGCCGTCGATCCAGGCGGTCGCCCCCGGGTCCATCGGCCCCACTTGCGACACCCCCCGGGCATCGATGAACGCCTGGCTGCCCGCCTCGACCACTTGCGTCTCGGGTCGACCGGGCACCGACACCGATACCCGCCCGCTGCTCACCGACAGCCGCGTGCCGCTGCCGGCTTCGTCGCAGCGCACGCAGAAGCGCGTGCCCAGTGGCTGCAGCAACGCATCAGGGGTCTGTACCCACAGCGGTCGGCCGGCGGGGTCGTGGCCGGTGAGGATGTCCACTTCACCGAAGCGCAGGACGATGCGCCGCTCGCTGTCGCTGAAACGCAGGTCCACGGCGCTGGCGGTGTTCAGCCACAACTGGGTGCCATCGGCCAGAGTCCGGTGCAGGCGCTGGCCGGTGGCGGTGGCGAGATCGGCCAGCTCGCCCTGGACCCAATGGCTGTCCTTGCCGTGCCAGGCGGCGGCACCGAGCACACCGACGCCGAACAGCAGCTTGAGCACCTGACGGCGGTCGCCACTGACATAGCGGGTCTGCTGCAAGGCCCCGCGGGCCACCGGGTTGTCGAGCACACGTGCGTGGTTGCGCAGCACTCCTGGCAGTTGCGCCATGCGCTGCCAGGCGCGCTCGTGCTCGCTGTCGCTCTGTCGCCAGCGTTGCAACTGTTGCAGCTCGGCCTCGCTGATATCGCCGGACTGGGTGAGGCTGAACCAGGCGAGAGCCTGGTCGCGCACGCGAGGGCTGATCGGGGCTTCCGGCATGGCGCTCACTCGAACAGGCTGGCGTAGCAGCGGCTGAAGGCCTTGAGCATGGCCTTCTGCACCTGGTTGACGCTCAGGCCCAATTGCGCGGCGATCTGCTTGTAGGTCAGGCCGTCGAGCTGGGACAGCAGGAAGATCTCGCGTACCCGCGGCGACAGGCCGTGGAGCACGGCATCGATTTCGGTCAGGGTTTCGATCAGCAGGTAGCGTGCCTCGGCGGACAGCTCGACAGCCTCCGGCTGCGCCGCCAGGGCCTCGGCGTAGGCCCGCTCCACCGCCAGGCGGCGCCAGCGGTTGACCAGCAGGCTGTTGGCGATGGTCGCCAGGTAGGCCAGCGGCTGCTTGAGCTCGGCGACCGGGCTGCGCGCGCGGATGATGCGCACGAAGGTGTCCTGGGCCAGGTCATCGGCATCCGCCGCCTCGCCCAGGCGCCGCTGCAGCCAGCCCTTGAGCCAGCCGTGGTGTTGCAGGTAAAGGACTTCGACGTCCTGCTCGAATGAGTTGTGCGTGCCCATGGGACAGAACGCCTGCGTAGATGGTAACGATTCGCAATACTATCGATTCGTTCGGCTACGGCGCAACTGGCTGGATCGATGTCGAGGCTGATGGCCTCATCGCCGGCAATGCCGGCTCCCACAAGGTTCCGGGCTAGCCGCTCAATCCAGGCCCGACACAGGAACCTGTGGGAGCTGGCATTGCCAGCGATGAGGCCAGGAAGAACAACACAGACCCGCAAGATTGATGTTGAAGCGGATGGCCTCATCGCCGGCAAGC